>CAWUOD010000187.1:0-6185 GCA_963923115.1 uncultured Singulisphaera sp. | reverse complement strand
TATCGTCGGCAGCGTCAGATGTGTATAAGAGACAGTTCAAGGGGAGCGGCGTTGGTCGGGTCGTTGTTTAGTGTCTTTTCCTGTGCCCCACGAAGTTGATCCGCGGCTTCCCTAAGCGGATTTTCCGCCTCGGGCGCCTTGGCCCGAATTTCCGGGGTCTGGGCCTCTTTCACAAGTTCACGAGCCTCGCGAACGGCTTCCGCCTGCATCTCCTGGGCTTCACGGCGCTCCTCCTCCGAGGCGGAGGTCGCACCACCCTTTTCGCGCGCCTCCTCCAGCTTGTCCTCGAGCTGGGCAATTCTCTCATCCACACGCCGAAGCGCAGCGGACGCCGGCTCCTCCTCGCGCCATAGTCTGGCCATATTGAGGAGAGTTTCTGTCGCTTGTCTTGTCTCTTCGAGAACCGGTCGCAACCGACCGGCGCGGTCGGCGGCGACACCATCCGCGGAAAGCTGACCGGGAATACGGTTCATCCGGTCGATAAGCCCGGCGTTTTTTGCCTCTTCCAATCCTTTTTTCAGACGCGCCTTGTGCGCGTCATCCAGCCGGGCCTCAAGCCCCGAAGCCTGGCGGAGCAGGACGGACACTTCCGTGTTAAGGTCCCGCTGCTCCTCCGTGGCCCTGCTGAGCCTTACAAGCGCCTCGCGGGTTCCCTGTCTGGGTGCCGATGCTCCTGCAATTTCCCCCGCAAGCGATCCCTGCAGGCGGCCTTCATCACGGGCCGCTTTCCTCGCGCGCGCGGCCGCCTCGGCCAGGGACCTTACCGCCTCGCGGCGAAGGGCCAGCTCACGCAACCGTGTCATGATAACCAGGTGGGTCTGATAAGCCTGTGCCGTTTCGGCCGTGGAATTTGCCGAATCCTTGCGAGCCTTGTCCAACCGCGCAAGGACCTCGTTCATCTCTTTTTTGCCAAGTCCCTTAAGCGATACCGCCGCCTCCTCGACAAGCTTGTGTTCCTCGTGGGCGTCAAGCTTTTGATATTTGAGCACCCGGAGCATCGTTTCCAAACGCCGGGCCGCCTGGTCTACCTGGGCCTGGGTGGCTTTTTGGGCCTCGATTCGGGCGGCGAGCTCCTCCGGAGAATCGGGCCAAGCATATACCTCCCCGGACCCAATGAAGGAACAGGCAATAAAAGAGATTCCCAAAGCCCCACATCGGGCCCAATTCCTGATCCAGCGCCGAGTCTGTGGCAACATGATCCGTCCCCTCATTTTTGGAATTAGGCCAACCACGAATTCTACCTCTTGGGGGGGGTGGCTGACGACCCCGGAAAGAAACCCTCAAACACCGCGCCCTGGCGGATCCTGAGATCGCGCAGTTTTTCCTGTTCCTTTTCACGCCGGGTCCACCAGGCGAGAAAATCCTCAAGGCCAACAACATCCTTGACCCGGGGGGGAGATCGCCCAACCAAGGCGGAAGGATGGCGATCAACCACCTCGATGGCATATTCGAGCCTGTCACCGGGCCTCAAACCCTGGATGGGACTTACCCGAAAATCAAATCGCCCGCCCGCCTCGGTCCCGCCTGGAGAGCTGTTGGGATCGGTTGCAGGCATCGGAAAAAAAGTAACCTCGCCGTCTTCGGGTGTCTGCTCAAAAACACCCAACTCCGGAAGAAATGCCCCATCCTTTTCCTTCGCCGTGACCAAAGGCAATGGAAACGATTTCCAGTCCTGTCCGTTGACCCGGTAGACCATTCGGGCCGATGCGATTCCCGATCGGCTGGCCGCGTTCCAACCCACCCGAAAGCGGCCCCCCACAGGAACTGGGACACCGTCCACCTCATGTTCCTCGAGAGCCTGGCGAAGGGCTGTGTTTTTGTTTTTACCCGCGAAAATACCCGAAGGCGTGCCGGGGATCATCAATTCGCTCAAAAGCTCGACCCTGGGGGGCGTTTCGGCCCAGATCTCAACACGCCGCCTGAGCGGATTGCGCGTGCCCAAACCATCGACCGACACCGCCTCCGCCTGCCAAAGCCGGTCCTCCGGACCCAGATCGATTTGCACCGTGGCCTGTTGGCTTCCCGGGTCCAGGACAACGGGGATGATCTCGGTTTTTTGGGATTCGCCTTCTCCGGAAATTCGCCTGAACACCATCGACACCAAAGGCGCCGACGAGGCGATGGCGATAGTTGCCTTCGATCCGGCCCAGCCTCCCAGATCCCCCGCCTCGGCGGAGCCGGGCCACGCCGAACCATCGGGCCTCCTGCCGACCCAGCCTGGCAAATCGACTTTCGCAGAGTGGATCGAGAGCACCGGCCTCGCGACCCGGACAAGATCGACATTGACCGACTTGGCCGATCCTAAAAAGGCCTGCAGCCGTCCCGCCCCCAGATCACCGGGCACCTCGGCGAACCAGGTTTCCTCCACGGGGGATTCACTCAAAAGGAGTTCGCGCCGACTGCCATCCGCCCCACGGTAGACGAGACTCCCCAGCGGATTTTCCGGTTTGGCCGCGGCGGAATCAAATCGCACACGGACACCCACTTTTGCCTCCTCCCCTTCCGGGAGAATGACAGGCCCCGCGAGTTCCAAAACGATTCCCCGGGGGATATCGAGGTCGAGACCAAGTTGCCTGCCCAATAGCGCGACCATCCATGCGGGATATAACGCGATTAATATCAAAAACGGGGCCAATCCCGCGATCGCAAGCAGGATCCCCCTGGTTGTGCGTCCCCGCGGAATCGCCAAATCCCAGCTCGCCTCACGGGAAAGCTCGACGCCCCGCCTTGCCACCTCGGCGACAAGGGGCCCATGGGCCTCAACGCCCGAGCCATCAAGATAGTCAAGCGCCGTGACCAGCTCATGGTCGAGCTTGCCGGAGATGGATTCGACCGATGCCGCCAACTGCGAAAGACCAGGCCGCGTCGACGCGGGTCGATAAATCCAGCGCCAACCCAACAGGATCCCAAGGCCAATCTGTGTCAAATTGAGGACAATTCGGACCCAGCCCGCCGTGCCGCCGGACCGATCGAGTAATTCATCCACCAGGCATGACAGAAGAACCATCAGGCCCATCACCAGAATCCATTTCCCCATCCCTAGCGTGACACGATGGGCGCGCTCCTTGCGGGCAAGGGCCTCCAGCCGCGATCGCAGCGGGCCAAGCAGGTTCCTTAGCTCGGCGGGAAGTTCAGGTGTCAGACGAATCCGATCCAAGAAATAGTTTCCTTTAACTGAGTTGGTTGCGCCGCCTCAGGGTCCACTCAACCCCAAGGGCGATCACAAGCGCCACAAAAAGGAGCGGATGCAAACGGGGCACCCCAGCCACCACCGACCAGGGACGGGTTTTGGGTTCGATTTTTTCCGGGAGCCCCCCCGCTTCGTCCTCGGCAAAATAGGAACCACCCGAAACCAAGGCCGCTTCGCGCAAATATCCCTCGGCCAATCCCCCGGAAAGCTCCGGATCCAATGGGGCGAAAACGGTCCATTCCAGCCCGGGGCCATCATCACCGGGAATGCGAATACGGAAACGGCCCGCTTTATCGTGGACAACACCAAGGGAAAATTCCCCCGGTTGACCAGGAACAGCCTTGAGGACCACCTCCCGATCCCCGGCGGTATCAACACCCGCGATGGAGTCGATTTTTTGAATGCGCGCGGGAAGGGAACTTCTTGTGTCCGGAGCAAAGGCGGAATCGAGCAACCTCGCCCGGATTTCTCCGGTAGTTCCGGCGGGGGGATCGCGACGATCCATGGCGAGACGAACCCTCCTTGGCGATTCGGAGCGGGATGCGGCCGCCCACAAAAGCCATTGGGTCCAAAAACGGGCGAAGTGGACCTCCGCCGCGTTGTAACGCCAACGCCATGTCTCATCGACACCAAGCCAGGCAACCCGGCCCCGGCCATAGGACTGGGTCGCCATCAGGGGCACAGGTCCTGTCGAACAGCGCTGCGATGGATGCGAAAGGAGCGCACGCGCGCCAGGTTTCAACCTTGAAACCGGCGTGTTCCAAACCATTCCGGGCAACTTGGCAAAGACAGCGGCGGTTTCGGCCGGCGTGTCGGCAAGGCGAAACGCGTCGGTCGCCAACCCCTCGGGAGTCGGTGTGGGCAAAAAAGGATCTTTCAAAACGCTTGTGTTGGCCGGATTTCGGTCTGGCTCAATGGGCAAAAGGTCCGCCAGGGGCGTGTTCACCCAGGAAAGCGGATTTGCCGCCCGACCCGATTGGATCACCAGGCCGCCACCCTCCTCCACAAAACGGCGCATGGTCTCAGCCGCGTCGGGCCCGAGCTTTGCGGGGTCCACATCGCCCAAAAGCACAGCGTCGTATCGGAACAGTTCTTCCCTTGTCGGGAATGAGGAGACAAACGGCTCGCGTGAGGCCAAATCGCCATCGGCGCCAAGGATCAAAAACGAGGGAGCCACCGAAACACCCTGCGTTGTGGGCACCGCGATCACATTACCCTGGGGTGCCGTCGTTTCCTGGGGACCCTCACGGGCAAGCTGCATCATCAGGAAACGGTAATCCCACCTTGGCACGGAATCGACCAACAGGATTCGGACCGGGCGGTTTGTCAGCCTGACTTGCCGCTCAAGCACCGAGGGGGGGAATGGAAACGCCGAACGGACAAAGCGGGCCCGGGCCTTGAGTGTCGAGGATGGTTTGGGGCTTGCCAGGGGAGGCACCCGGAAGGCAAGGACGGACCTTTGATTGTCCGATGAGACCGAACCCTGGGCGTTCACCTCCTCACGGGCGACCTCGTTCCCATCCAGTTCAAGGGACAACTCAATGCTCGTGGAGGAATCGGAAGGATCAAGTCCAAAGGCGCGCCAACGCATCCGGACCAAAACCCGCTCGCCCGACTGCAAAATTTCCGGACAATCCAGATCGCGAATTTCAAGTCTGGGTGGTTCGCTCGCCCCCACGCCGACAAAATGGACAGGCACCCCCTTGGACGCGGCCAGCGCGCAAGCCGCCAGCAGGTCCGGCCCGGATCCGGGCACCGACAAAGGCGTCTGTCTTCCGTCCGTCAAAAGGACGATCGCGGCTGGCGGATCCTCGGCAAGCAATAAATCACCCACCGCGCGGCCAAGCTCCGACCGTGGGGATGTCGCGACCCAACCACGGCCAAGTGTCTCAGGAGGAAGCGATTTCACCCCGCGTTCGGTGGTCGCCAGGATGCCGATTTTATCACCGGCGGCATACCAATGGATTGGGTGTTTTTCGGCCAGCTTTTCCACAAGGCGGCCACCGGCCCCCTCCAAAATCGCCGCTCCCGTCTCACGCCGGGTCGGCCTGTTACCGATTCCCATTTGGGAGATCCGTTTTTGCTCCAAAGGGCGGAGCCTTTCGTCCGCGCTCGCCATGCTTTGCGAACTGTCCAGGATCACGGCGATCGGCCTTGGCCGGGTCCCCTCCAGGGAAACCGAACACGACAAAGGCGTGAACACAAGCCAGGCCAACGACGCGATCGCGATCCCTCGCAAAAGGACAAGGATTGGCGCCAGACGGGGTGAAACACCCGCCGTTTCCCGGCGATAAAGCCGAATGGCAAAGCCAACGCCCAGAATGGTGGCGGTCGCCCAAAACACAACCGCCAACCAGGAAACCTCCACCTGCCACGAACCGGGCGTCGCGCCGTCGGGTGGTGTGATCCCCACCAGTTTCCAAATCGGATCAAGGCCGGAAGATTGCGCCCAAACGCCAAAGGCAGGCATCATAGCGGCCTCCCCGCCCACCAGGCGACAAAACCCTCAAACAGCAATAGCGCCAAAACCGCGGGCAGCAGCCATCCGGCCATTTCGCCCGGATCGATTCCGGCGTGTGCGACATTGTCCAGGGTTGATCCGGCATCGCTCACAAATATTCTTGGGCCCACGATTTCGCGGACCATTTCCGCCGGGGCGGGATCGAGGTCGGCTCCCTCAGCCGGATCCGCGCTCACAGCGGCCAAGCCATTGGCGACGGGAACCCCGTTCTCCTCGAGTTTCCAGAGCCCCGCCTGATAGGCGGGGGCGACGGAATTGGCGGGAAGCGCGCTGTCCCCCGGCCCGCGCCAAATCAAATTGACTCCCTCCCTGTTGGCGAAATTATCGATTTCCGAATAAACCAGATTCTCCCCGGCTTTTGGATTTCTGCCGGCGGACGCCCTGTCTTCGGCATGTCCCACCAATGCGCTAACAAATGGAACAAACACGGGCCCAAGGGGAAGGTCGCCGTCCGCCGTATCCACGCCAAAACCG
>CAWUOD010000186.1:0-6225 GCA_963923115.1 uncultured Singulisphaera sp. | reverse complement strand
ACACAAGGAGTATCGTCGGCAGCGTCAGATGTGTATAAGAGACAGGTCGATGTCGGCGGCGTTGTGGGAGCTTTGCGAACAATATCCGCAATCCTCCGGGCACCCGCCTGTTTTGATGCTTAGGAGGACGCAGCGCTGGATGTCATCGCTTGCGAAGTTTTCACGGTGGGTTGTTGCCGCCTTGTAGACGAGGTCCAAAAGGGGAAGGGCGTACCACCCCTGAAGGGTTTCGAGAATGGCGGATTGGTTTTTGTTCTGGCTCATGAGAATGGTTTAGCTTTCCGTGAAATCGTTGCAACCCGGGAAAGAACCGGTTTTTTGCTTGACGAGGAGCCAAACTTTCCAAAGAAAATGAATACCTGTTCTTCCGGAAAGCCAGCCCAGCGCCAATTTATCTGCCCCTGATCGGAGCTTGATGAATCTGGTTATGGGGAATTTTGGTTCAAAACCGGATTTTTGGGAATCCTGTCCCTGTTTGACTTGTCCAATCATCAACGACCCCGCCGCGCTTGCCGAACCCCTTTGGGAGCAGGTTGCGTGGCCTCTCTCAAGGAGCCGGACAACATGCTCAACAATAGCCAATTTCGCCAAATTTCCTGGTTGAGCCATCCGGCGGTGCGGGTTGCCGTGCTCATTATGGCGGTTGTGTTCACGACCCTTGTTATCGCGGGAACAGGCTTGGCCCAGGATGCCGATGCGCCACCAGCTGGCGCCGCGGCGGCTCCGGCCCCCGGGGAGGGTGCCACCGCCAAGGGCGGAACCAACCTTTTCACCCATATCCTCGAATCGGCTGGAATTTTCTTTGGACCGCTATTGGGTGGGATTTCGATCGGCCTGGTGGCTTTGGTGGTGTATCTTTTGATGGAATTGCGGATGGAAACCGCTGTTCCACGGGCCCTGATCGAGCAATTCACCGACCTGGTGAACAAAAGGCAATTGGCCGAGGCCAAAAACCTGGCTCAAAACGACCCGTCCTTTCTGGGACAAACCTTGTTTTCCGGCATGACCCACCTTCAATACGGCCTTGAGGATGGTCGCGAATTTTCCCGTGGAAAGTTGGATGAGATCAGGGCCTCCAAGGAAAGCACCATTTCCTACCTGTCGGTTATTGGCCAACTTGGGCCGCTTTTGGGTCTTGTTGGCACCGTTTTCGGGATGATCCTGGCGTTTATGACCCTCAAATCCTCCACAAAGATTGAACCCGCCCGACTCGCGGGCGACATCTCCCATGCCCTGGTGGTCACCCTTCTTGGTGTGGGTGTTTCGGTTCCAGCGATTTTCTTTTTCACCTTTTTCACCAAAAGGCTAGTCCGGATTTGTATTGAGGTGGGCCAGACTTCTGACGACCTTTTGACCCAGCTTTATCACAGCACCCGCCGGCCCACCCCGGCATCCGCCACAATGGCCGCGCCGATTGCGACGGCTATTCCCGTTCCCCCTTCCCCTCCACGAGGCTAACCCGGGTTGGCCTTTGTCGCGCGTGCGGGAGGAGTAGTGGCTTGCCTTGCCAGGTGTCCGCGAGTGGACACAAATCGGCGGGTGGGCTGAAAAAATTGGGAGGAATGAGACATGAGTTCGGGAAACTCTGGAGCTGATGTTGTCGAACCGAACCTGACCTCGCTTCTGGATTTGGTCATGCAGCTTTTGATGTTTTTCATTATGTGCGTGAACTTTGTCGCGAATCAGGCGGCGGCCGAAATCGCCCTTCCTGATTCCCAGGCGGCTGCCCCCCTGGAGGATAAGAACACGGATACCTTGTTTGTCAACATCCGTCCTTTCAACTCAAGCGATCCCATTTTGGTGGGAAAGTATAGCGAAAATCCGAAATATCTGGAAAAGATGTCGGAAAAGTTCAGGCCGGGTCAGGTTTATGTGATCATTAGCGGCCAGGAACCCATGTCGATTGGCAGTTTCCGGAATTGGCTGCGGGACCAGCATAGCCGGGCGGTTTTGGAACGGGGTGGGGACAAGAATGCCAAGTTGGAGACGACGGTGATTATCCGCTCCCATCGGGAGACGGAATACAAGGATGTTTACGATGTCATGGAGGTATGTCGTAACCAGGGCTACAACCAGTTGGTTGTCCGCGTTCTCAAGGTTTGATCCAACGCCGTTTTAAGGACACCCAATGAACAATCGATTCAAGGTGAGCTGCTTTGATCCGAAGTCGGGCTCCAATCGTGATCTGATGCTGGTGGCCGCGAACGAAGCCGCTGTCATGTCGCTTGTCCAGCAGGCTGGACTTCTGGCGATGTCCATTGAAAAACTTGAAGCTCCCGAACAAGCGCCCGCAGCGCCGCCTGCGGAGGTTCCAGCTCCTGTGGTCCCTGTGGCGGATTCCGCTCCCATTCCTGCTTCACGGGTTGTTCCGGCCCTTAAAAAGGAAGAACCCATAGCCCCGGTTGCAAAGGCTCCCGTGGCTGCGACCCCTGCAAAACCCGCCAAGCCAGTTGTCCCAACAGCGGTCCCTGTTGCAGCGCCTGCGCCGGTGATGCCTGTTGCGGTGCCCGTTGCTGTGCCTGTGCCAGTGATGCCTGTTGCGGTGCCTGTTGCAGCGCCAGTTGTCCCAACCGCGGTGCCTGTTCAAGCGCCTGTTGTCCCAATCGCGGTCCCTGTCGCAGCGCCTGCGCCTGTGATGCCTGTTGCGGTCCCTGTTGCTGCGCCTGCGCCAAATGTTCCCAAAACGGTTCCGGCCACGGCCGCTCCCATTCCGGTTTCGGTGCCAACGGCGGTTCCTGTTGCCGTCGCTGTGCCGGCATCCACGGCCGGATCGAGGACCACTACTCCCGCACTTGCGCCAACGGTTGTCCCTGGCCTTTCGACATCGCCTGGCGCGCCAACGGATCTTTCTTCCACGGTGCCCCAGGGAAAAGGCAATCGAAGGCGCCGCCATGAAATCACCTTCCCGCCGGAAGGCGAGGTGGTGATCAATGTGGTTCCGATGCTGGACATGACCTTTCAGCTACTGTTCTTTTTTATTATCACCTTCCAGTCACCCTCGGGCGTGGAGGCCCAGATCCCCCTGACCCTTCCCCCGATGGAAGGCCAACAGGAGGCCTCCAAGGACAAGAAGGACAAAACCGACAAGGACATCATTCCCACAATCGATTCCGATGTGACCGTGGAGGTCAAATCCCTCAATAATCCGCAATATCCGGGAGAAATGGGTGAGGTGGAGGTTTCCGGCCTGGCCAAGGAGGTCATTCGCGCCACCCCCGGCAAGTCTCTTGACGAGGGCCGGGCCGAGGTTTTGGGCCGCCTTGGGGAGACCATGAAACAAATGGCCCTGGATCTCAAGAAAGAGAATCTTTCCTTGCGGCTCAAGGCCGATCCCGGGGTAAAATGGGAACGGGTGATCCAGGTGGCGGACACCTGTCGCCAGGCCAAGTTTCTTGGAATCCGTTTTGAAAAACCCGGAGGTTCCTAAGGCCAATGCCCTTTGCCATCCGCGGATTTTGTGTCCTGTTTGGAGCGGCCCTTGCCATTTTTTGTGGCTTGGGTTCCGGGCGGGTTCGTTGTCAGAATCCTGATGGACATCCTCCGTTGTTGGGGGGGCTTGCCAGTCCTGATCCGATCAACATGACGGCTCTCACGGTGGGAAGCGCGGCAATGGGGCCCGGTTGGATTCGCGCTTCGGCGAATCTGATCGCGGGGGGAGAGGACCACTTCCAGGTTTGGAATCTGGAAGGTCCATGGGCGACAACCCGTGGAAGGCAACTCAGGGCGGTGGCGGAACTGGTTTTTTCCCCGGCCCTGGAAACGATGCCCGTAACCACTTTGGCCCAGGTGAGCGCCGGCCAGGCACTCGATTTCTGGACCGTCACCGATCCGATGGTGATCCAGAAAATTCCCCAGACCTTGCTGGACATGGTCCGGGATGATCGGGGAATTCCGACGGCAAAAAAGGACGACCTGGAGGTCATGGCGTATTGGGAAATTGCGCTGGCCGCGAGCCGAACCGATCCCGAAGCCTTTCGGCGGGCGGCGGATCTTTCGCTGACGCGCGCGGACCTTATGAACCAGCCTTCCCGCAATCGCGGCAAAGTGGTTCGAATCACAGGGCGGCTGGTGAGACTTCGCAAAATCGAACCGACCGCGATGGGCGCCCAGGCGGGTGTGCCCATCCTTTATGAGGGGTGGATCATCACGGAAGCCTATGGGGCCAATCCTTCCGTGGTTTTGGTGAGCGTGCTTCCCGAGGGAATGACCCCCTCGGAAACAATGGAAACCGATGTGGAAGTAGACGGATTTTTCTACAAACGATATCGGTATGAGTCGGCTGGTCCGGGCCCCGATGGGACCTTGTTTCGCAAAGCGCCTTTGATCATGGGGCGGGCGATACGAAGGGGTGTGACTGTTCCGGTTATGGATTCTCCGGAGAAAAAAGCCATGGGGTCGCTGCTTCCCTGGTTCCTTGCCCTGGTCGCGGGTACGGGTGGCCTGACCGCATTGCTGACTTTTTGGATGGGGCGCCGGGATGAAAAGGTGCGCAAAAGGATCAATGAGTTGCGGGGGGAGTCGATCGACCGTTTTCTGGAAAGCGGAAACGCATGGCCGGAACCTCCGCTTGTTTTGACCTCCGAGCAAAATGAACAGCGCCAAAAACGCTGGACAACCCCCTCGGAGAACTGATTGGATATTCCGGAGTAATCCGGCGGTTTCCCGGGGGCCCGGCAATATGCGCGGGACATTCCGGGAAAAGCGAAAAGGAGTGGTTAGATGAGCAGCCAGGTGATTCCCCAGCCGTCGGCATCCCGTCCGTCCTGGTGGCTAGTATTCGCCCTGATACTCAGTCCGGTAGCCATTGCCGTTCTTGTCAGTTTTTTGATGCACGGAATGCTTTTCACGATTTTGTATTTGACCCCTACGGTCGACTCCGAGGTTGTGGCCCAGGCGGAAAAAGCAATCCAGTCCCAGGAGGATGAGAAGCCTTCCGATCTTACCGTGACCGATGTCGGGGAAAATCCCGAGGTCGCGCCGATGATGGAGGCGAAAAACGAGGCGCCACCACCTCCCGATGTGCCGGAGGTTCCCATGCAGGCGGCGAATGTAGCTGAAAATCTGCCCATGAACCTGACGCCTCCACCGGGTATCGGGGCCGCGACAACCGCTCCCCCGGCGATCGACCTTTCGGCGACGGGGGCACTCAGTTCCCTCGCGGGAATGGGGGGAATTTACAGCCCGGGTGGTGTGGGTGGCAGGACAGGGGTGGCCAAGGCGCAGCTCCTCCAGGAACAGGGTGGAAACCCCGAATCGGAAGCCGCTGTCGCCATGGGGCTCAGGTGGTTGGCGCTTCATCAGGCCCAGGACGGCCACTGGTCGTTCCGTGAGTTCCACAAGCATGCCCGCACCGAACCCTTTCCGGGGGGGAAGATATTTGAGGACACCTGCCAAAATCGCGGCAACAGCTCCGAGGACACCGGCGCGACGGGGTTGGCGCTTCTCCCATTTTTGGGAGCCGGAATCACCCAAAAAGTGCCCAAGGAAAAGCAAACCGTCGACTATCATGCGACCGTGCTCGCGGGCTTGACATATCTGATGAAAAGGCAAAACAAGGAGGGGGCCTACGCCGATGGGGCGTATAGCCACGCCATCGCCACGATCGCGATGTGCGAGGCTTTCGGGTTGACCAATGATCCATTGCTCAAGGTGTCCAGCCAACGCGCCCTCGACAATATTTTTTCCCGGCAGGATCCCGCGGGTGGTGGCTGGAGGTATGGCGCCCGCGAGGCCGGTGATATGTCGGTGACCGGCTGGATGCTTATGGCCATCAAAAGCGGCCAGATGGCCGGGCTTCGCGTGAATGCCCAACGCATGAAGACGATGGAAAAGTTCATCGAGGCGTGCCAGGATCCCAAGAACAAGGGCCAATTTTTCTACCTTCCCAGCGAGCCGGGAAATGTCGGCACCATGACAAGCGTGGGCATGTTGTGCAAGCTGTATCTGGGCGTTCGTCCGGCGAATGAAAACATGCTCGCGGCGTCGGACTATGTCAAAAAGCAGCCTCCGGGCGTTAACCGGGATATTTACTATCTCTACTATGCGACACAGGCCATGCATCACATGGGGCCGGCCGCGGGCTCGTGGAAATTCTGGAACGAGGGCCCCGATGGATCGGGCCGGAACGGGATCAGGAACTTTTTCGTTTCGGAACAATATGGCGGTCCCCGAAGGCCCAATGACAAAAACGCCCACCAAAAAGGAAGCTTTTTCATCGGGACCACT
>CAWUOD010000185.1:0-6260 GCA_963923115.1 uncultured Singulisphaera sp. | reverse complement strand
TTGTCCGCTCACCTTCCAACGACAAGTTCCACTACATGACCCATTCAGGCACCGCGTGGGCGGCCTATGTGCTCAATCAGGCAATGGAAAACAGGCACGCTTCCGATGCCGAATAGTTCGGAACACCGATGATTGCCCGTCGCGCATTTGTGAAAACCGGCCTGGCCTCGCTGGTGGCTTGCCGGTTTGCGAACTTTGCGAACAAGGCACCCGGGTCCGAACCGGGATCGATTCCCCTATCGTTCAGTCTTTACGGAATGCGTGATATTCCCGTTTCCCGGGCGATTGAGTCTTTGGCATCGATGGGCTACAAAAGCGTGGAATTCGCGGCTCTCGAAGGATTCGCCACCGATCCAAAAAAATGTTCGCGCACTTTGCGCACGGAAATTCGCAAGACCCTCAACGACCAAAAGATTTCCCTGGTTTCCGTGATGGAGTCACTGCCCCACTCGACGGATGCACATTTTCTGGCCCGGTATCCCGACCGGATCAAAAAAGCGGCGGAACTTTTTCGTGATTGCTCACCAAATGGAGAGCCGCTTCTGGAAACGATTTTGGGAGGAAAACCAGGCGGATACGCCAAGGACCGGGATGGACTCGTGGCGATGTTGCGCTCGTGGGAAAAGCCGCTCGAATCCGCGGAAGCGAAATTGGCGATCAAGGCCCACCGGTTCCAGATGGTCAACACCCACGCCCTTCTTGCGGATTTGTTGAAGGCGGTCGATTCGCCGAGAATTGTCGCCGTGTTTGATCCGAGCCACGAACCGGACCCGACGACCGATTGCTCCCCCGCGCTGGAAGCCATCCGGGGACGATTGGCATTTATTCACATCAAGGATGTCGATTGGCATACAAGCCCCCAAAAGGACGCGAAATTCGCGCTTCCCGGCAGGGGAAAACTCAACTGGCCCGCGTTTGTCAGGGCCCTTTGGTCATCGCCTTTTCGAGGGCCGGTGTGTGTCGAGGTGAGTCGTCAAATCTGGGAAGCGCCCGGATATGATCCCCTGGCTGGCGCCCGGGAATCGATCGCGTTTTTGCAAAAGACCCTTGGCTGAATACTTTCGGGCTTTTGCTTGTCAATCGGGGATGCGCATCGGGATCGTTTGTTTTTTTCCTTCGCGCAAAATATCCAGGACGACCTTGCTGCCTCCCTTTTTGTTTTGCAGCGACCAGGCGATGAGGTCCGTCTCCCTGGGAAAATCGGTCCGCCCGTCAAAGCCGATGATGATGTCCCCTTTTTTCACCCCGGCGCGATGGGCCACATCATGCGGGGCGTATTGGCCGACATGCTCCACCAAAAGCGCCATCGATCCTTCGGGAATATGCGCCTCCTTCCGGCCGGCTTCGGTCAACTCTTTGGAGAAAATGCCACCAAGCGCCTTGCGCCTCAGTCCCCAGGTGCTTGCCCTCCATGCGAGATCGCCCCGCCTGCGCCAGTTGGCAGGCAACTGGAGCTTGAGTGTGTCTGTCGCCTGGCCACGCTTGATCTCGGCGGCAATCTCGCCACCCGAGGCGGGAACACGATGGAGAACCCATTGCACATCGGCGATCGACAAAAGGGGTTGTCCTTGCAGGGTTGTGATCGTATCCCCCTGGCGAAAACCGGCTTTGGCGGCATCGCTCCCTTTTTCCACGGCAAGAACCTTGGCCATTTCCCTGGGGTCAAAAGTCAGTCCGATGCTTTTGGGATGGGGATAGGGGAAGAGGACTTCTTCGGGGAGGGGAAGGTTTTTATTTAAATAGAGATCCTTGATCGCGTCACCTATCTGGTGGCAATGGATGCAACTTGGGACGACCTTGCCTTCGTAGTTGAGCTTGGAAGTGTATTTGTCCCTGAGATTGGGAAACAGTTCGGGACGGGCAAACTGTGGCACTGGACCGCGTTTGGCCTGGAGCGCTTGCCTGTTTTCGGGAAAATCGTTGTGTAGCCCCAAAGCTCCCTGCATGGCTTTGGCCAATCCATCCACCGAAACATCACCCACCCAATTCTTGCGATCCGACCTTGTGCCAAAGCGGCCATAGATCGTTCCATCGGCATTCAGAAAGAAAACCGCGAACGATTGGTCGGTGTCGAACTGAAAAAGTGAAAGATCCAGTCCATTGGTCGAAACCAGCCGCACCCGGACGAACTTTTCCAAAAGTGGCTGAATGCGCGAATCCGCATCGATGATCTCATCATCAAGCTTGACGCACTCTTCGCAAGGCAAACAGCGAAGCACGGCCATGATCGGCTTGCGGGAGGATTTGGCATCTTCGACCGCTTTGGGAAAATTGTTGTAGATCCAGACTCCCGCCGCTTCGACTTTGGCTTTGTCGTTGCGGACTTTCTCCTCGCGGGTCTGCGCCCAAAGGGAGCAATCTCCAAGTCCGGCAACGAAAAGGCAAGACAAAAGGAAACGGAACATGCGAAAGACTCCAAACCATTCCACGGGCGGGAGTGTGGACATTTCCGGACAATAAAGACCAGCGGACAACCATCCCGACAGGGGTGATTGTTTGTTTATGGCAAGTGGAGTGTGGTTTCCCGGGAAGGCTCATATCTTTTCGCGCCGGTTGCCGCCAGGCGGTTGAGCGAATCGGTCACCGATTTCCAACCCCGCTCACGGGCCCAGGCAAGGATACCCGGACGATGCGCGGGCCAACCCATCCCCGCGACCAGAAGCGCGTCAAACTCCGCCTCGGAAACATCCATTCCCTGGTAAAGAGTCGCGGCGGCCGAAGCGAGGCGCAACAAAACGCGTTCGCGCCCCTCGCGAAGCTGCCCGGCCCGGGCCAAGGCCTGCCATATCGGATCGGGGGCTGGCCTCGTCTCTTGATAGATTTTGCGGATCCGGTTAAGAGCCAGAGGATTGGCGACATGGCGACCGGCCAGCCGGATCAGGATTCCCTTGCGGCCGGGCCATCCGCCAAAGCCCGCATCGACCATCTCCCTCGCCCAGGAGAGCGGATTTTCCAAGCCCGCCGATCTCCACGCCTTTTCCATCCATGTCGCGAAGAGGAGGCCCTGATGGTCGAGCGTCTCAAGGGGACCGGGACGAAGCCCGAATCGTTTCCAATCATTCTCCTGGGCCATTGGATCGAGACCCATGGCCGCAAGGTGGATCACCTCATCCCAAAGCACCCACGAGAGCATGCCACAAAAAAGCACTTTGCCGGAGGGGACATAACGGACGAGGGATCCCGTCGATTCCAGCCATGCTCCCGCCGGGGCGGCTTGCGGTTTGTCCTCGCAAAGAACCAGCATCGGCCGTTCGCCGATCTGCAAGGCGCCGACCCTGATAGCCCCGGTGGGTTTGCCCGCGTCGGCGGGTTCGTTGAACAAAAGATGCGGGGTGGGGGATCCGGCGGAGTGGCTATCGTCTCCCAGGATGAGTCCGGCATCCCCGGTTGGGCCCGTGGAACCGATCCGCGCAAGAGCGGGAGCAGCCTGCCGTTTTGGCAACGCCATCTTCAGACCAAGAGTCACGCGACCAAGCGCCTCGGGGTCGGCGCCATGAACGAGTGACCCGGCGAGGCTACCTTGCCCACCCTTCTGGGCATGACGCGCAAGCAGTCGGATCGCCGCGGGGGATTCGCTGGCAAGGACCACCGCGCCCCGGGGGGCGGCTTTAACCGTGCGCGATTGCTGCCACTGTTCGTAAATCGCCTGAAACGAAAGCAGATGTCCTGGCGCGGAACCCGAAAGGAGTTTTTGATTGATGAGCGGAGCGTTTTGCGCGGTCTTTGTTTCCAACAGGGCAAGGGCTTCGCGGGGCGCGGGAGCGTCTTCCATGATCCGCCCGGCGACTCGTCTGGCCATCGCCCGACGCAACAGGGCCCGACCGGGAAAATGGCTTTCCCAAAGTTTTTGCCTCCACCCTTTGAGGGGAAGGCCCTTGAGCGATCGCTTGCCACGGCTGATCGCTTGCCCCATGGTCAGATGAATCAGGCCACGAAGCGAGGCATCGTCCCTGGCGAGTCCATCAAGAAGGCCCCAGGTCGCCGCTTTTGGTCCTCCGATCCACTGTCCTCCCGAAAGAAGAATCGCCGCGTGTTCCCAACCAACCAGCGAGGCGAGCCGCTGGATCATGTCGCCTTCGGGAACAAGGCCCCGCTCATCGACAAGAAATCCGAACTGGAGCTTGGGTTGATCCCATGCGATGCGATAGTCCGCAGCCAGGGCGAGTTCGAGGCCTTCGCCCAGACAGGGTCCATGAATGACCGCGATGCTTGGCACGGGAAGTTCGCATAGTTTGCGAAGCACACCGCGAAAGGTTTCGTTGACGGTCGGCCAATGTTGCGCGAGAGCATCCTGGCCAAGCCACTCGGGAGCCCACCCTGAAAGGAAGCCCCGTTTGGATCCCTGGATCAACAATAGGGGCACCCGCCCCGAGCCCGCGAGCAGATCCAGAGCCCGACCCATCTCTTCCCAAAGCGCGGGAAGACAGAAGGGCTTGTTGCCACCCACAGGATCCAGACGAAGGAGCACCGCGCCATCGGTGTCCCGGTCCATTGTCAGGTGTCGGCCTTTGAACATCGGGCTCTCTCGGATCAATGATGATAGTTTAGGAAGGTTTGGGAACTTTGGTGTCACCCTTTTCGCGCCACCGCGAACCAGCCCGCCGCGCAAAGACCATCAACAAGTCCTCTCCTCCAGCCTTTGAGCGGATTGCCCGAAGTGTCAAGCGGAAGAATCCTGTCGATGGCAAACCCCGCCTGGCGAAGATCGCGGTTAAGCTCGCCGCGGGAATACATGTGGAGCGCCAGTTGCGAAAGTCCCTGATGGGTTGGGTTGATGAAGTCCCTCGCGGCGTCACTTCCGCGAACAAGCCCCCACAGATTGCCCAAAAGAAATCGTCTTCCAACAGGATGCCAAAGGTTCGACCAGAGGTTGTGCGCATGGACCATGAGCAGACCTCCCGGCTTGAGCACACGGTGAAAACTTTTAAGCGCCTGGGCCCGGGCCGATTGGGTGCGAACCATTCCCAGCGTGCTGTAGAGACAACAGGCCCGATCAAAGTGTCCCTCCGGAATCCCAACGAGGCTGGTCAGATTTTCCCGGGATAGCGTTATTGATCCGAACGCCACCCTTTCAGGGTTGTTGGGACCGCTCGCATGAGAGAAGGCGATATCCGTTTTTGACTTGTCGAGTTTGATTTGGGCCTCCGCGAGCATCGGTTCGGAAAGATCGACCCCTGTCGCCGTGCCCCCCGCCATTCCCCATGCCTCAAGCATCCGCCCCGTGCCACATCCCAGATCGATCAAGGTATCACGACGCGGATCGGCAAACTGAAAGACCAACCGCACATCCGCCGAGGCAAGCGGAGATTGGGCAAGATAGGCGTCATAGGAACCCGCATGGGCGGTGCTGTGGAGATATTGCCAGAGCGCGCGATCGACTCCCGGAGGCAATTTCCAATCGGGTGGGATCCCGGGGGTTATTGCGGGGCTTGGGGGAACCGCCGGCGCGGAAACCCCTATGGTTTGCGCGCCCGTGGCGGTGGTTGGCGGGGTGTTGGAGGAGGGATTGTGCACCCGATTAGCTCTTTTTCTTTTTGGCGTCGGCTTTTTTGTTTGTGGAATCCGATGAAGAGCCCTTGTTGATCTTGTTGATGGCGTCCTTGAGCGCGGCCTTGAAGGGGCGGTCGCGTTCTCCCTTCCTGTCGTACATCTCCTGCATCTTCTCGACGGCGGGTTTGGCGTCCGGACCGATTTTGCCGAGTGCGGAGGCTGCGTTGAGTCTGACCTCCTGGGCACGGAGCGCATCCGTCAGCGCCGGAACCGCATCGGCGGCGTCTTTTCCGATCTGGCCAAGGCTATCCGCGGCGCGAGTGCGCACGCTTGAGTGGAGATTGTTGTTCTTGACGGTATCGGCAAGGACCCCGACGGCGGGTTTTCCGGCGACGGCGAGCGCTTGCGCGGCGGCCTCCTGGACCTCCCGGGCCTCGTTGGGGTTTTTCAGCAGGGCACCAAGAGGCTCGCGGGCGCTTTTCGCGGGCTCGCCGACCTTGGCGAGGGACTGCGCGGCGAAGCGGCGGACAAACTTGTCCTGGTCCTTGAGGGCGGCGGCGAGGGCGGGGACGGCGTCGGCCGCGTCGGGTCCGAGGTTGCCCAAATCCTTGGCCGCGCCGCGCCGGACTTCGGGGTCGGAGGACTTCAATTTCTTCACGAGGTCTTTGGAATCAGGAAAAAACGCGAAAGCAAAAGAAAAAGCGGAAACGAGTCCGAAGGCGGCGGCGGGGGCCGCGAACCGCAGAAACGATTTTAGCCCAATCAGGGTC
>CAWUOD010000184.1:0-6268 GCA_963923115.1 uncultured Singulisphaera sp. | reverse complement strand
TGGCGCCCTCCAAGCCTTCCCGGCCCCTTTGGAGTCATGGGTGGGGACAGGTTTCACTTTCTGGCGCGACGGGGCGGGTCGATAAAAGCGCCTCGGATAACTTTGTCGGGCTCGGCTGCTTCACGGGCGAATCGTGGCAGGCCACCCCGCTTCTTCCCCGACCCGGAACAGGAAAGCTCCAGCTCACCGCCGAAGGTGGCCATCCGGGGCCGATCCGGGAGATCTCAGCGATCCGAAGGTTCCATGTGCCCGCCGATGGGGAACTCACCCTGATCGCGACCGTTCAACATCCCGATTATCGCGGTGATGGGATACATGCGACCATTGTCCACCGAAAAAAAGACACATCGACCCAAGTCCAGTTGTGGAAAGAAACGGTCCATAATGGATCAAAAGACCACCGCGTCAAGGTTCAGGCGAAAGAGGGCGACACGATCGACTTTATCGCCGATTGTGGTCGCGATCCCGGATATGACAGTTTTTTCTGGTCCCCGACGATTCAGCACCCCACCCTGGGCGAGTGGACCGCGACCGCCGGATTTGCCGGACCCGAAACCGCCCCGCTTGATCGTTTTGGCCTATTGGCCCAAACCCTTCTCTGGACCACGGAGTTCCAATGGATCCCGTGATTCCAGGCATGCCGCGCCAGTTCTTATCGAAGGGACTTCTTTCCCGCCGGGCCGCGCTTGGCCAATTTGGAATGGGGATTGGGAGTTTGGCGTATGCCACCCTTGGCGCAAGCCGGGCGGATACCCAGCCTGCACTGGCTCCGGGAGCAAAGGGGGACCTTCATCCCCGGGCGCCCCAATTTCCGGCAAAAGCCCGCTCTGTTATCCATATATTTTTGAACGGCGGGCCCAGTCACCTCGACACTTTTGATCCCAAGCCCCTTCTGGAACGCTACGCGGGAAAGTCACTCCCCCGGCCCAACCTTCCCACCGAGCGACAAACAGGCGCCTGTTTTCCCTCTCCCTTCCGGTTTGGCAAATATGGAAAGTCCGGTCTGGATGTCAGCGAGCTTTTTCGGGAGACGGCACGCCATGCGGATGATCTTTGCGTGATCCGGTCGATGAAGACCGACCTGCCCAACCATGAGCCAGCGCTTTTGATGATGAATTGTGGCGAGTCGCGCCAGGTCCGGCCAAGCTTTGGCTCCTGGGTGCTTTATGGTTTGGGGAGCGAGACCCAAAACCTGCCTGGGTATGTGGCGCTTTGTCCGGGGGGACAACCGATCCAGGAAGCCCAAAACTGGACCTCGGCGTTTTTGCCCGCCATATACCAGGGATCCTACCTGGATACGCGGCACACAAGCCCGGAGCGCCTGATCGGACAGTTGCGTCCCGTCAATTCGATGCGGATCCAGTCCCGACAGATCGACCTTTTGCAAAAACTGGAATCGCTCCGATCGCCTGCGGACAAGCTTGCCGATGAGCGGCTCAGGAACATGGAGCTTGCCTTCCGGATGCAGATGGAGGCGCCCGAGGCCCTTGACCTTTCACGGGAAAGTGCCGCGACCTGGCGTCTTTATGGCGAAGGAACCCAGGCCAGACAAATGGTCCTGGCCAGACGGATGGTGGAGCGGGGCGTCCGGTTTGTGCAGATCTTTCATGGACCTGGCCAACCCTGGGACAGTCATGATGATCTCGAAAGCAATCATCGCAGGCTCGCGGGAGAAATCGACCGGGCTATCAGTGGACTTTTGACGGATCTGAAAAATCGGGGAATGCTCGATTCCACCATGGTCGTTTGGGGCGGGGAATTTGGCCGGACTCCCACGGTGGAGTTGCCCACCCCCGGATCGAATTTGGGAAAACTCAACGGGCGCGACCACAATCCCTACGGATTCAGCATGTGGGTCGCGGGTGGGGGGGTGAAACCGGGCATTGTTGGTTCCACCGATGAACTCGGATTCCAGGCCGAGGAAAACCCTGTCCATGTCCATGATCTCCATGCTTCGCTTTTGCACCAGCTTGGTTTTGATCATGAGAAACTCATCCACCGGCATGCGGGAAGGGATTTTCGTTTGACGGATGTGCATGGGCGGGTTGTGCCTGAAATTACAGGATCGCTCCCAAAGGAATTGTAAAACATGTTTCGTAGCCTTTGTTCTTTTTCCGGTTTTCTGGTTCTATGCACATTTGCGACAGCCCAGGGGACCAAAGAGGATTACACGCGGGCCTCGAAAATCCGGGGAACCCTTTCGCAACTCCTGACCCACGACCGGGTCGAGCCCCATTGGTCGACCGAAGGCGACAAATTCTGGTTTGATAGCAATCTTGGCCAAGGCAAAAGCGAGATCGTTCTGATCGATGCCCAATCGGGTACCCGCAAGGTGATCGATGGCGCGGAGCGTGAAAAGCAATTTGGCAAATCTGCGGATAAAAAAGGACCCGAATCGGGAAAAGGCCGCCCGGACCAGCGTCCCAGACGATCCAGACGGGCTCCCGCCGAAGGGGCGAAATCGCCTGATGGAAAATGGATCGCCCAGGTCAGGGACCATGATGTCTATCTGATCGCGGAAGCCGATAAAAAAGAACATCGTCTCACAACGGATGGAAAAGCAAAAGACGGTTATAATGGTCAATTTTTCTGGTCGCCGGATTCCCAACACCTGATCGCGACCCGTTTTGTTCCCGGTGGCGACAGGAAGGTCACCCTTGTCGAATCTTCCCCGAAAGACAGGCTCCAGCCCAAAACCGAACAGCTCGACTACCTAAAGCCAGGCGACCCGATTCCCCAAAGCTTTCCCCATCTTTTTGATGTCGCCGGAAAGAAGGAAATCGTCCTCGATAATTCCCTTTTTAACAACCCATGGGACCTCCGTTATGAGCAATGGGAGGATGATTCCTCCCGCTTTCTTTTCGTGTACAACCAACGGGGACACACGGTGGTTCGCCTGATCGCCATCGACGCGAAAACCGGAAAAGCAACCGCCCTGATTCGCGAAGAGCCAAAAACCTTCGTCGATTACAACCACAAGCTTTGGATGGAACGGTCCCGGGATGGCGCCATACTTTGGATGTCGGAGCGTTCGGGATTCAATCGCATTCACCGGTTCGATGGAAAAACCGGAGCCGAAATGGGAATGTTTCCCAAGGATCCGGCCTCCCCCAATTTGGTGGTCAGATCGGTGGAAAAGTTCGATCACGAAAAGGGGGAGCTTACTTTGAGGGTTTTGGGATTAAACCCCAAAGAGGATCCTTACCATGTTCATTATCTCCGAATGAAGGCCGATGGATCAGCCCAAACGGTTTTGACCCAAGGGGACGGAACCCACCGGGTTCGCTATTCTCCGGATGGGAAATTTTACCTGGATACCTGGTCTCGTGCGGATTTGCCCCCCATCACCGAGCTACGCAAAGGGGAGGATGGGGCATTGGTTTGCAAAGTGGAGGAAGCCAACGCGGAGGGAATGAAAAAGGCGGGATGGACGGCTCCCGAGCGTTTTGTCGCGAAAGGGCGCGATGGAAAGACCGATATTTTTGGGCTCATCCATCGACCCGCAAACTTTGACCCCAAACGAAAATATCCAGTCATCGAGCACATTTACGCGGGCCCGCACGACCACCATGTCCCCAAGGGATTTGTCGCGGGGACCTATGAACAGCCCCTTGCGGAGCTTGGCTTCATTCTCGTAAAGATCGATGGCATGGGAACCAACTGGCGCTCGAAGGCGTTTCATGATGTCTGCTGGAAAAACCTGGGCGATTCGGGTTTTCCCGATCGTGTGATCTGGATTCGTGAAGCCGCCAAAACCCATCCTGAAATGGATATTTCCAGGGGGGTGGGAATCTTTGGCGGATCGGCCGGCGGACAAAGCGCCGTCCGCGCGATGACCGAATATCCTGATTTTTATACTGTTGGAGTCGCCGATTGCGGTTGTCATGACAACCGCATGGACAAGATCTGGTGGAATGAACTCTGGATGAGCTGGCCGATAGGCGACCACTACAAGGAACAATCCAATGTCACCAATGCCCACAAGATCAAGGGGAAACTCCTGTTGGTCGTCGGAGAGTTGGACAAAAATGTCGATCCCGCCAGCACCCTTCAGGTTGCCAATGCCCTGATCAAGGCGGACAAGGATTTTGACATGTTGCTTGTTCCGGGAGGCGGTCACGGCATCGCCGAATCCCCCTATGGCAGCCGCAGACGGATGGATCACTTCGTGAAGCATCTTCTTGGTGTGGAACCGAGGAAATAGTCCAGCGGAGTCCAGCGGGCGTCAAATGCACAAGCCCGGGAGGGGAGGTTCAAAAACCTTTCCCTGCCGGGCTTGATGTTTTCCCGAATCCAACGGCTGGCAACTTTCGGATTACCGGTCCCAGTGGATCACCACGCCCAACCAGTTGTCCTTGTCCTTGAGGAGGCCTTCATAGGCTTCCCCCAATTGGGACGGGGCCAGGTTGTGGGTGACCAGGCCATCCAGATTGAGCCGGCCCGACTTGAGCGCACCAAGAAGGAAGTTTTGGGCTTTGTTGATGTCCCATGCCCCGGCGAGGCGGTGGTGGGCGGGCTCAAACAGCATGTTGCCGTGGGCACCCGAAACTTCGATATAGCGACGATGGAGATCGTCATAGAAGTTGACATTCTGGGCTTTGCCGCGAGGGCTTCCCACGACAATCACCTGGCCCGCGTCACAGGCAAGCGACATGGCCACGGGAACCGCATCGGGAATGCCCGTCGCATCGGCCACGATTTCGGCTCCACGGGTCCCAAGGATCTCCTTGAGTTGGGTAAGCGTGTCGCCCGCGGTGGGATCGATCGCATAATTGACTCCGCCTGCCAAGGCTGCCTTTCGGCGCATCGGAACCGAGTCGATTCCGACGACGGGGTAGCAACCTGCCGCCGCCATGCAGCGGGCGGCGAATTGGCCGATGATGCCGAGGCCCAAAACCGCTGCGGAGCGACCAAGGGTCAGGCCCGCGCGGACGGAAGCACCAAATCCATAGCGGGAGATACAAGCCAGCGAGGCCTTTTCCGAGGAGAGTCCTTCGGGAAGTTTCCAGAGGCGGCCCCGTTCATGACCGATGGTCAAAAGTTCGGCGGAGGCGTGGTTGCCCGGGAAGCTAACGCGATCCCCTTCGGCCCAACCTTTGACATCGGAACCGACTTTGAGAATCCGGCCAGCGGCGCTGTAACCCGGACGGAAAGGAAATTTCCAGTCGGGAAGGGTGGGGTCTTTCAGCCATTGGTGGGTGCCTGTGTAAACGGCCAGCTCTGTTCCGGCGGAGACGGCGGAACATTCGGCCGCGACCAGAATCTGGTTGGGGGCGGGATCGGCGATTTCGACTTCCCGCAACTCAACCTTGAAGGGCTCCACCACTGCCAATTGCCTTGCGCGCATGCGTCACTCCGCTGGAAAGGTCCCCGCTGGGTATCCATCCGGAAATCCTTTCCGGATCGTAACAGGAAATTCGTCCGAACCTCCCATTTGGAAACCCCTTATGGCCATCCTTACAGGTCGCCAGGGCTTGTGCCATGGGAAAGCGGGACCGGCCGGGGAAAATCGTACAATACCAACTTAGGACACAAACGGTTCGGGGACACCGCCGCCTTTGCCCTGCCCCTGTGGGATCCTTGGGATCCAGGGGGTTTCGGAATGAGGTGCTTTTGCCCCGGGTCAGGGTGGGAGGCGTTGATGATCTGGGAAGTTGAGATCGCTGGGCGGCTGAACAAGGGTGGCGTCGAACGGATCCGCGAGGATTTTCGCCTCCTCTCAGGTGGAACCGAACCCGCTGGTCTGGTCGATCTGGCCACTCGTGGCTGGCTCATCGAGGGAGAACTCGACGCCGAGGCCGCCACCAAGCTTGCCGAGACCATGTTGGTCGACCGTGTCGCCCAGATCTATCGCATTGCCCCAATTGCCGGGGAATGGTGCCACTCCACAGGCGAATGGCCCCCGGAATCTCCCCGAACGACCGTTCTTTACAAGCCGGGTGTGATGGACCCCGCCGCCATGAGCGTCGCGGAACATGCCCGGGGGCTGGGTTTTGATGTCAAGGCGGTCCGTTCGCTTCGACGCTATTACGGTGGCTCCCTCGCGGAGGCTGACCAGCGGCTTCTTGAGCGGCGCATCCTCGCCAATGAGGCGGTCGAACAGGTCCACCCGGGTCGTCCCCATTTAGCCCATTTGAGTGGCGGCAAACCGGGCAAATTTGGGCGCGTTGAGGTGCCGATCTCCACCCTGGGAGATGCCGAGCTTCTGGCGATTTCCAAATCGCGCCGTTTGGCGCTCACCCTGGAGGAGATGCGAACAATCCAGGCG
>CAWUOD010000183.1:0-6273 GCA_963923115.1 uncultured Singulisphaera sp. | reverse complement strand
ACACAAGGAGTATCGTCGGCAGCGTCAGATGTGTATAAGAGACAGGAGACATTCTTATCCTCCAACAAAAACCTGCTGAAGCATTCGTGAACTATTTCAACCAGCAGTTCAGGACCACCTTTGCCAATGCAATTGCTGTTCCTTACCGTATGGGTACATTTGGAACTGGTGCGGGCCTGGCGTTGCCGGGTGGTGGCGCGGCAGCGGCACAATAATATAAGTCCCTTCAGCCAAAATCTTTCGTAAAGGACCGTTGTATCAATAAAAATGATGCTCGGTCCTTTGCCAATTCAAATTAAATACAAGAAATTGTTTACTTTTTTGATTTTCAATAAATAATTTTATTTGTTAAAATATTTATATACCATCTGTTGTATGATAGAAAAGTTCCGCTTTACCGACAAATATACTCGAATTAAAATTTGGAATTCTAAAAAAATGGGAAGTGTCAAGATTAATCGCACCAAAAAAAATATGTCCAAATTTTAGAATCAATGAAAGCAACTAAGTTTACTAAGCAATAGCAAAGGGCCAAGTTAGACCATACGAAAGACAAAAGGCCAAAATGACAATGTAATACCAGGTTAAAGCCATCAATGAGAATATAAAGAAAGAAGTGTGCTAGGATTTAAGCATTTGCATTCTTGTTATCAAGTTGTTTTCTGGAAGGCTTTTTAATTTGCCCAGGTTCGGGGTCGTCTGAATATTGCTTGTAATCGCTGTATCCATAGTTGTATCCGTATTTGTATCCATATTTATAGCCATACTGATAGTTATAGGAATAACCATAACCATAACCATAACCGTATTTTCCAGTAGTTTGTCGTGAATCGAAACAATTAACAACAACGCCTAATACTCTTGTTTCAATGTTGGAAAGCATTTCACATGCCCGAGTAGCAGAGTAACGGGCATTTTTATTGAGAAGAATGTTGACAATGACCCCATCAACACGGGGGGCAACAATACAAGGATCTGAAACTGCCAAAATAGGCGGTGTGTCCACCATGACAAAATCAAACTTGTCACGCAATTGGGCGAGTAATTCAGGGAATCGGGGGGAGGTAAGGAGTTCAGAGGGATTTCCAGGTCTAGGCCCACATGGAATCAGAAAGAGATTGGGAACCTCCGTGGGAAACATGGAATCTTCCAGGGTCGAATTTCCTTCAATTAGTGTAGACAATCCCTTTTCCGAGTTGGGAATTCCAAAGATTTTGTTAACACGCGGCTTCCTCATATCGGCGTCGATAAGGACCACTTTTTTTCCGGATTGGGCAATCGAGATGGAGAGATTACAGGAAAGCGTGGATTTTCCGTCACCCGCGTTGGGTGATGTAATTTGAATAACCTGGTGGCCTTTGCCCTGGGTGCTGAAGTATAATCCGGTGCGTAAACCGCGGTAGGCCTCCGCCTCGGTGGATTTGGGCTTGTGCGCGGTTATGAGCTGGTCCTCAAGTTTTGAACCCGGTTTTCGTTCATCATCATTTATCCTGAGCGTTGGGATATGGCCCAGAATGTTCAATCCAAGCTGCTTACGAATTTCATCGGGGGTTTGGAAACTTCTATCGGTCACTTCCGCCAGGTAAGCAAGGCCCAGCCCACAACCAATCCCAAATACTCCACCCACGAAAAGGAAAACCAACCGGTTGGCTCCACTAGGGAAAGGTCCGTTTATTTTGGAGATTTGTTTGGCTTCATAGCCACCATGGTCTTTGGTTAAAACAATTTGATTTTTAAACTCTTCATACATTTCCAATTTTTTTCTTGTGGTTTCTATTCTGGTTGCCAAATCTTTTATTTGAGCTTCCATTTCCCTTTCATTTTCGAGGTCAGCCTTGAGTTCATTTTGTTGTTTTTGAGCTGCCAGTAGTGCTGCCTCGTATTTTGAGATTCTCGAGTCATTGAGTTCCATTTCCCGACCAATCGGATCGGTTGCGATAAATTTCCCCGAACCATCCTTTTTTGCCAAAGCTTCTTTTTTGGATTTGGCTTGTTCGAGATATTCGATTTGAGTGCGGAGTTTAACTACCTTATGATGATCTTTACCCAAATCAATCAACAGAATTTTCATTTGTAATTTTAAAGCGTCAAGTGTGTTTTCATCAGCGGAAAGAAACAAGGGTGTGTTATTATTGGATCCGGAGTTGCCATCGCTTCCAGTATTGGGCATCAAAATTCCTTTGGACCCAGAGCGGGCCAGGAGGTCTTCCCTTCGGTCTTTTAATTCCGCAAGAACAACTTCATATTTTTTGATGGATTCTTCCAAACCATTATTTACTTTGATTGCGCCGACCGGATGGATTTTTTTGAGTGCTTCCGTTTTCGAACGAAAATCGGTTTGGAGTTGTAAAAATTGGGTGTTTGTGCTTGAGATAATTCCTTCAAATCGCTGAACCGACCGATCACTTCCAATATCGTAGATTTTTTTCAAATAATCCTGATAAGCTTTGACAACAGCCATTAGTACCTTTGGGGTATCTTCCGGGTTTTTAAGTGTTTTGAAATTTAAAACCAAAACTTTCCTTTTTTCATCCTGAACAACCTGGAGTCCGCCATGAACAGCGGCGGCCAGTTCCGCTTTGGTTGAAACCCCCAAAGGTAGTTTTCTAAGGCTTTGAATTGGTTTGCTTGGGTCAAGACTTGGCCCCTTTTCTAACCCTGGAGATTTTTTGTCCGTGGCCTGGCTCCCACCAAGAATACTGTCAACCAAACTGTTTGCTGAATCCGAATCGCCTTCCAGAATTTCCGCAGCCGCTTCCATAACTTCAGGGCTTTTGATTACGGCACTTTGGGCAGATACATAATCATCAACATAGCCGCCGCGACTATCTTGTGCTGTATTAAGTTCTCCGCGTTTTTTAACCACATGGACATCGACACTGGTTTGATATGTGGGTACCACCCTTAGGTGGTAGAAAAAACCACCAACGACGCCAACCACCAAGCCTATAAGAATTAAGGGAAGTCGCCTGATTGCAATCTGAACAAGATTGACAGATTTTGATCCCTCTTTTTCAATGGGATCCTGAATGGGGCCGGAGATGGCACCTACCTGCCTTGAACCCTCAAGGGGACCAAAGGCTCTGGTTTCAATTGCTGAGGCCATGATTTCCATCCCCGGTGCATAACAACCCCCTTATCGTATACGGGGATATTCCGTTGCACCAATATCGCAGCTTACATTTTTTTCCACAACCTCGGCTGCATTACCGTTTGGGTTAATGAGAATATACCGTGCGCTTTCTTCTACAATGTCTACCAACTTTACCAAATGGCCAAGGTCACCCCGTTTGTCCCAGTTTCCTTTTCCCATTACGATACCAAGTCTTCCGACACAATTATCATCTACAAAAATCGGATGCTGAAACGATGCGGTTTGGTCTGCTTCTTCTTTCGATTTGGTTGAAGAATTTGTCCATTGTGCATGATAGGATTCGTGAAATGCAGGGGCATTTATGTTTAGATCTACATAGATATATTTATGTTCCTTAGCATAATTCACAACCCTTTTCCAAACGGTGTGCCAAAAATCATTTCCGTGAAGTAGGATGCCTTCGTTGCTAAAGCCTCTAACGCTCTTTTGCCGAGGTGATATCCGCAAAAAATTTCTCAATCGCTTGAACAAAAGTCGGATTTCAGGGCGGCCAAACCAACCCGCCTGAACCAGAATCAGCCCAACCAGACCAATTCCCCCCCAGGCAAAAAGCTCAATGTTAAACAGATTTGAGATAAACGCCGATCCCACTGCAATCGCACTAAGCGAAATGACGATAAACAAGCTTCCTTTTCGGCCAAAGCCTTCTCTTTGTAAACAGTGGTGCAGGTGGCCATGATCTGTGCTGTAAATGCTCCTGCCTGTGAGTTTCCGTCGCAAGATCGCCGCTGATGTATCGATGATGGGCAAAACAAGTACAGCCAATGGAATAGCCATGACCCAGGATTTGTCATTGGATAGGTCATGAATTTTCAAAGAAATGGCGGCAAGTAATAATCCAATCAGCATGCTGCCAGCATCGCCAAGATAAATTGAGGCGGGAGGTCTATTGAAGTACAGAAAACCCAGCAAGCTACCCGCGAGCATCATGGAAATATAGCACGGTAAAATTTGACCGTGAATGAATGCAATGCCACCCATTCCGACCGATGCTACAAGGCCTACGCTTGCCAGTAGGCCGTCCATTCCGTCCAGTAAATTTGCGGCATTGATCGCTCCCATAAACCAAAAAATAGCAAATGGAATTTCCAGGGGACCGAGGTCAAAATCCATGTTGAATAATTGAATTCTTTCCACTCTGTAATTGCCAAAATAAACAAGAATAAGAACTATAAGGAATTGGCCAAGGAATTTATTACGACCCCTTAAATTAAAACGGTCATCAAGAAAACCCAGCAAAGTAATACCAAAAGAAGCGCTTGCAAGGACAAGAAAACTCAGGGGGTTATCCAGAAACCTTGATTTTGCCATTCCTGACCAGATGAGGAGGCTGATTGTGGCCCCGGTCAGGCCGATAAAAATTGCCAAACCTCCAGCGCGGGGAATGACACCGGCGGTCAACCGGCGATGACCATCGGCTTGGTCAAAGAGGCCAAGGGTTGGAGCAAAGTACCTAAGGGTGTAATTGAATAGCGTGCTGAGTACTAAACTCAAACAAAAAATTTGCCAACCATATTCCAACATTTTTTACCCATGTATTCACGCAATGGGCATTGCTGAGATTTGAATAATGCCGAAAAGAGGACTCGAACCTCCACTCCCTAACGGGAACTAGCTCCTGAGGCTAGCGCGTCTGCCAATTCCGCCACTTCGGCTATAAACCCAAGGACCAGGACTGCGAACCGTCCTGTTCCCAATTCGTTCCGTTATCCTAACACGGAATTCCCGTTCGTCTAGTTTGAGAACACCAATTCAGTCCTGATGTTGTTCAGGATTTGGGCTCATTGATCCTGTTATCTCTGGATTTTTCAGGGATTCCTTTTCATTTTTGATTTCTGTAAAGCATGGTTCTCGAATGAGTTGTGTCAAATCTTTCCAAATGTTACCGTTAGGTGGCAGGACTTCCAGGGAAATGGGAGAAATCTCTTCCGCTAAACGGGCACCCAAAAAATGCGCCTTTGCCAACATTTCCAGATTGCCCCATGTCGTCCTTGATTGAAATGGAATTCGCTTGAACCACTCAGTACGCAAAAGTCTTAATGGGTTCAGGGGGTCGTGATTCCTGACGCCTAATAACCAATAGCCTTGCAATTCCCAAAACCAATTGGACCATCCCAACCAGGAATCTTCATTAGTTAATGGCAGTTCAAGTAGAAATCGAATGGGATAATAGAAAACCCATGATAAAAGCCTTAATGTCCAGGGTGAATGCTCACCAAGCCTCCGAAAGGAGACTCCATCAAGCTTTCCGATAGCCTCTGCGTGGTTTTGGATCCAATCAAGAATTTCACTACTGGCATCCAAAGGAACCAAAAGTGTCCATGGCTTATCGATTTTGCACTTGACACCTACCATGGTTGTATTCCAATCAGATTGCCATGGACATAATATTATTGAACCATTAATACTGTTTTTAGCTAGCGCATTATTCCAGATGTCGTATAAGTGATCTTTGTCAGCCAAATTTCCAAATAAAACAACGGACAGGCCTTGGGTGGGAAGTAATTCAGTTGGTTTTGATGGGATACCCAAAAAAATCACCGGGGTTTGGAATCTGAATAAGCCTTGAGTAGGACTAAAGGTTTGAAGGTGGTCTGGCCATCTTTTGGTTGAATATTGGAAGATACTTGGTGCCAGGTTGCTCCGATCGGCCCCGATGGCCATAGTTTTACCACTTGCGGGTTGGTAATTACCCAAACGGGTTTGTCCTTTTGTAAAAACCTGAGCAACTCTTCCGGAGTGCCAAGAACCTCGTGGGGCCGATTTAAATGGAATGCCAGGGAATGGGCCTCCTCCGCAAAAAAGATGACCAAATCGTCCCTGCCGATAAGCGTGTTTGTTTCGATTGCCCAATTTTTTGCCATCCTCGAAGGTTCTTTTTCGGGGATATCAATATAAAGGAGCCATACAAAAGCGCATAAAGTTGTCGTAATTCCAAGTGTGTATGTTTTTTTTGCAAGCCATTTTGTTTTTGTATTTGTAATTGTTTTCAATAATTTATTAATAAATTTAGCAAATATGTATGAGGCTGATGGATAGGCTGGTAGTAGGTAGTCGGCTCTTTTGAAACTGCTTAACGACAAAAAAAATACACATAAAAAAAAGAAAACAAAATTTGT
>CAWUOD010000182.1:0-6297 GCA_963923115.1 uncultured Singulisphaera sp. | reverse complement strand
TTGCGGCGTGAGCTTCCTTAAACCATTTTCGCTCTGATGCACTGGAACCGGTTCCGCCCGATTCCAAAAGCCCAATGTCACTGTTATCCAAAGAAAATTGAGGTTTCATCATCGCCTCAATTGTTTGACCGCCCCAAGGTGGCCAAAGAGTGAATCCGGCTGCCTCAAACTGGAAGAGCCGGGCGTCCAAAGATCGTTGTTGAAAGGCTTGAAGTTGCCGAATTGCCGCAGGACCAATTTCGATTTGCGGAAGGGCTAAATTTTCTCCTAGCCGCCCCAGGATAAAAGCAAGGTTTTCGGGAATTGACCCGGTTGGAAGATTGGCAATACAAACAAGAGCTTTATCTAATAAAGGGTCAAAATACCGCCGTTCTTGAATACTTCGTCTAACCGCCTCGAGATAGGTCTCTCCCGAATGGTCCAAAATGCCTTCTGAAGTTGGCCGAATTTCCTCCAGCAAACCCTTTACAAGGAATGGGCATGGGAGGGTTTCGCATATTGAAAGGGTTTGAAACAGGGTGTTTTGCCAAAGTTTTTGCGGAACCAGCTGGGTGGGTGCGGCTTTTGATAGATAGCCCTGTATGTCCTCGGTGGTTAGATTGGGAAGTTTGGGTGACATGGGGGTCTCGGTGGCCTGGGACTCTACAGGCGATTTTGCTTTTCTTTCGATCCCCTCAATACCGGGCGCACCGGATCCGATGATTGTATCAAGCATAGGATCTTTGCGGATTTTGGCTTTCTCACGGGTGGACGGGACATGATCAAATCCTGGAAAGCGGCGTTTCTTCTGGTAATTGCGTTCGCCGTTGTACAAACCGGGAAAGTTTGCGCCCAAGATGGCGCTCCTTACCAGGCTTGGAGAGGGTATTCCGAAGGTGAAGCCGCTTCGGATGAGGGGGGAGCACGGATCATCGGTAGAAGGTCCCTTTCGGATTGGATCATGAGGCCTGGTGAGGCAGATTCGAAGGAAGGAATTGGCCTCAATGGACCGATTGGCTGGGAAATTTACACCATGGTCGGTCCTTCGTTCCCTGTTTCGAACGGGGCCCTTGCCAAAAACCTTCAGGTTGGTTGGGATATTACCGGAGGAGGCCGTACCCTCTTTTTCAATCAGGAAGCCACCAAAGCATGGGTTTTGGATGTTGGTGTAACCAATATTTTTCAAAACGCAAAAACAAGGGATCCCATCGTACAAGTGAAGAATTTTGGCAAGCAAAATTTTGACAACAACTATGATCCCCAATTTCACGATATCCGGGTTTACGGTAAGTATACTGGTCCACTTGGCCTTCAATATGTCAACCGTACATCTGCCAACCTATCGTTGGGCAGGGAATGGTATTTGTGGGGAAGTGCTGAAGAGCAGGACAAGGCTGATAACTTTCGTTTTGGGATGGACATCGGTGGGAGATGGGGTTCAATGAAAATCCAGCCTGTCGAGGTCACCATGGCCACTGCGGTTTTTGGTTCACTTTTTGGTGCTTTTCATGCGGATTGGGAGATACCATGGATGGGTGTTTTCTGGCAACATGGCGTGCGTCTTGAAATCGACCAGACCTGGAACACAATTCTTCAGGATCAAAATAATTCTGACATACTCTCGCTAAACCTGCTTTACCGATTTGGCCTTAGGTTTTAATAGGCCCTTTTGTCCTGGATATCACCAACCGGGTTTTATACCCGGTTTTTTATTACCCTGATAAATAACACGGTCGTGCGTCGGCGCGATAAATCGAATTATTTCAAATCGCGCGGGATGGATTCCAAAAAAAGCGCCCCGGGCCTTCCGGAAGATGTTGAAAAGGCGGAGTGCGATAGAACCGGCAATTGGGCATCTCAAGAGTGATCACAGGTTGGAAAGGAACTTTTTGAGAGGAAAATCAGGCGATCGGATCAATGCCCTGATGAGTGCTATTGGTTACAACTTCTGGAAACTGCTGAGGGCTTTTGCCTGCCTTGTGTTTTTCATTCTCGGGGGGTGTCGGAACACATCGGAAAAGCAAATAGGGATGGGTGAAAACGGGATCAAGGATTCCCTCAGGTCGCTTTTGCGATCACTACTCAGGTTGGCATGACCCGTCCCAACCAAAAATCGGTTGGGACGGTTTTTCAGGGACGACTATTTGGAGGTTGTTTCAGTCACCTCAAAATTACATCGAGCCCTGAGCGCTTCAGGCTTTCCAGGCTGCGCCGAATGCCGTTTTCCGAATCGGCCAAAGGTTCATATTCAATCAAATAGACTCCCTTAAAATGCATTTTGGATAGTAGAGCGCCATAATCAAGATTATCATCGCCAATCCCACAGGCTTCCCAGCCCTCTCCGCTTCGTTTCCAATCCTTCATGTGGCAATAATTGATTCGATTATTAAGCAAATCCAGGTGAAGCCGATTGGGGTCGCCTTCGGCGGCCTTGATGTTTCCCGGGTCGTAATTGATTCCGATTTCTTTGGGCATTTCGAGCAATAGTCTTGCAAGCGCCTCTTGATTCGTCGTGACTGTGGGAAAATGAATAGCTTTTCCATCAATTCCATGCTCAATCGCTCCATGGGTTTCAATCGCAATCACCAAACCCAACCTGTTGGCTTCAATTTGACATTCGGTTAAGGCTGCAAGGAGTTGAATCCAAAGGGCTTCAGTCATGTTCGAGAGGGGAGTAAAACCGGCAAACAAACGGACATGGGTTGCGCCGCATTTAGCGGCAGCCTCCATTTGCATGAGGACTTTGGCTACCATTGCTTCGTGAGCTTGTGGGGCTCCCAGGGTAAAGTCGTTCTCAAGGCAACAGAATGGAGTTGAAATTTGATAGTTTTCCCCAAGAGAGACGAATCCCTGAATTTCCTTTGGTGATGGATTTTCGGAAAGTCTTCCGGGTTTACCCCCACCAATTCCAAATTCAAGAAATTGAAAACCGAAATTCCGGGCGATTTCAAAATGTTGCTGCATGGGCATTTCGCGAAACCCCCATTCGCCGCAGCCCACCAAAATCTTTTTTTTGCCAACTCTTTCAGTCATGATTTACTCTCTTTCGGAAAATTTGGAGTTGTCGAGGGTTAATTTGGGCATCAACAATCTTGGCAAATGCCCAAAGCCTCGTTTGTTTAACCGGTAATTGGGCATGAATCGATCTATAAGTGACAGCCTTTCGGTATATTTTTTCAGTAGATTTGATAAAAAATCCTTTGGGAAAAACGCCGAATCTTTGCAACAAGCAGGACTAGGCTTTCTGGTAAAATACTATTTATGTTTGATCAGGTAAACAAAGACAGAATCCGCAACAATGTTTTCAAAAGTAGACGGTTTTGTCGTGGTTATGGTTTTTAGGGTTAATATTGGGGCAGTAAAGCATTGTTTGACTTTGTCCACCGATTGTCGGGTTTGTTATACTCCTTGGAGAATTTGAATTTTGAAGGAGTTTGCCTCCCCCGCCTCCTGTCGGAAAATGGACTTAAAAAAATAATGGATTTCTCAAGAGATTTTTTTGTGATCTCTATTTTTTCTAATAGGCATTTTTGTGAATGAAGCCCCTGAAAGCTGTGAGGAAAAGTATCCGAAGATCAAGCCAAGGCGTCCAGTGTGTGATGTAGTAAAGATCATATTGGAGCCTTTTGCGAAGAGAGGTGTTTCCTCGCCAGCCATGTACCTGGGCCCAGCCAGTTATGCCAACTTTCACCGAGTGCCGAGTCATGTAGTTGGGAATGCTTCGGGAAAACTTCTTAATGAAAATGGGCCGTTCCGGGCGCGGTCCCACAAGGCTCATGTCCCCTTTAAGCACATTGAAAAGCTGAGGGAGTTCATCAAGGCTGGTTTTTCTCAAAAAGGTTCCAAGGATAGTTTTTCTATTGTCTTCTTTTTGGGCCCAAACAGCGCCGGTTATTTGTTCCGCATCGGTGCGCATTGATCGAAATTTATACATATCGAATGCTTTTCCGTTCAAGCCACAGCGTTCCTGCCGGTAAAGGATTGGGCCGGGACTGGTTAGCTTCACCAAAAATGCGATGATCCCCATAAGGGGACCAAGGAGAACCAGAGCCAGGGAAGCAATGGTAAAATCCATCGCGCGCTTTACAAGCACATTGATTCCGTGGTGAGGGCTTTCCCGCAAACCCAGGACGGTCATTCCATGGAGGCTGGTTGTTTGAATTGCCAACCCGGAAAGTCCGGGTAAATCGGGTATAAGGTGTACTTCCGCCAAGGTGTCACCCAGCAGGTCAAACACCCTTCGGACATCCCCAAACCTTTTCAGGGAAAGCGCGATAAACACCTGTTCGATTTGGTGTTCTTTCATCAGGCGGGGAAGGTCATCGATCCCTCCCAAAATGGGCAGGTCCGAATTGAGTGGAGTTTGATCGTCGACAAAGCCCAAGACATTCAATCCCAGCCATTTGCTTTTGGTTAGCGCCCGGTGGGTCCGTCTTGCCTCCCGTCCAGATCCAATAATTACGCAGCCTGTAAGATCATAGCCCGCTTGCCGCAGGCGTCGAAGGCCGGACCAAGCTGTTCTTCTGGCCATGAACACAAGAAAAATTTCCAACAGGGCAAAAATCGCCAATGCAAGACGGGGCTCATACCGGTCGCGAGTTAGGAAAATGGTGGCCAAAACAAGTAGGAGCAGCAGAAGTGATCCCTGAACGATTCCCCAAAGTTCCTCCCGAAATCGACGAAGTCTGGTGATTCTGTACTGTCCTGTCCAATAAAAGGCCGCTGCCCCAAGAAGCATCACAATCGGAACATCAGCAAGACAGTCGCGAAAAGGTGGCGTATCCAACACCACATCAAACCATCCGCTCCTGAAACGGATAAGGTAAGCCGTTACCCAGGCAATCACGGTAAAAATCAGGTCAAGCAGAAGAAAAACGAGTCCTAATGACTGACTGATGCGACGAACCATGGCGTCCCTGCCCCGGATTTAGTTTGACGCTAACCTAATCTTTCCATGGGTGCTGGGTCTACAGTTCTTTTGTTTGGGAATACCCAATAATTTTGGTGACATTCTGGACATCAACCCGGTCGGATGTAATGTTAGCTGTGACGATTTTTTTTTGAAATGAGGTTGTGCCATGCCACATGTGATCACCGAACCCTGCAAGGACTGCAAGTACACCGACTGTGTGGTGGAATGCCCCGTCGAGTGTTTCTACCAAGATGCCGACATGTTGGTAATCGATCCGAATGATTGCATCGATTGCGGCGCTTGCGTCCCCGCATGCCCTGTTGAAGCAATTTTCTCCGAATCGACTGTGCCAGCACAGTGGACGAGCTATATCGAGCTGAATGCAGAAAAAGCAACCGCTCTCAAGTCCTCGGGAAAACATATTACCAAAAAACAAGACCCTTTGAAAGGTCCTGGTTGCAAGGGATAGTTGCTTGCTTGTAGTTGATATCTGTTTTTTGCGGGCCTGGGTTTCCGGGCCCGTTTGTATTTTGGGGTGCAAGCTGTGAATACCGGCATCCTCCTGATCCAACTGGGTACACCCGATGCTCCTGAAACCGTTCCGGTCAGGCGCTATCTCAAGCAGTTCCTTAGCGACCGGAGGGTGGTTGATCTAAATCGGTTGTTGTGGGTTCCCATACTTCGAATCATCCTTGCATTTAGGCCTGCCAAATCCGCGGAAAAGTATCGCCGAATCTGGGATCCCCAAACTGGATCGCCACTCAAACACTTTACTATTCGTCAAATGGAGGCAATGAGGGAGCGTTTTCCCCAATTGGTCGTTGAATACGGAATGCAGTATGGAAATCCTGCGGTTGGCGATGTTGTTGACAGGATGATTAAACAGGGGGTCGAGCGTCTTATTGTGATGCCTATGTATCCCCAATATTCCATGACAACAACCGCTGCGGCAACGGATGTGCTTTTTCGGGAGCTTTTGAAACAGGTCCGTGTTCCGGCGATTCGGGTTGTGCCGCCTTACTATGCCCATCCTGCTTATATTCAGGCAATCGCATCAATAATGAAGGAGGATTTGGCCAAGCTCTCGTGGAAGCCTGAGCACTATCTCATTAGTTTTCATGGCATTCCAAAGCGCTACTGTCAAAAACTCAAGGATCCCTATGCCACACATGTGAAAGCCACTACTCGGGAGCTGGTCAAGGAAATGGGGTGGGAGCGTCCACAATGGACCCAGTCATTTCAGTCCCTGTTTGGTCGCGAAGTGTGGCTTAAGCCTTACACGGACGATATCCTTGAAGAGCTAGCACATAAAGGGGTGAAAAAAGTTTATGCATTGACTCCAGGATTCACAGCGGATTGCCTGGAAACTGTTGATGAAATAGCCCATGAATCCTTGGAAGTTTTTA
>CAWUOD010000181.1:0-6300 GCA_963923115.1 uncultured Singulisphaera sp. | reverse complement strand
GGGGTTCCATGGAGATGTCTGTTTCGGGAGCGCTCAGCTTGGTGTCACCAGAGGCGGTTTTTTCCCGATAGGCTTTCCACTGGGCCTGATAGTGACGGGCTTTGAGAAACTGTTCGCGCTGCATGGCATGAATTTTCATGCGGGTGCTGGGTGGGGTTTTGGCGCGGTTAAAGTTGAAGCTCTTCGGGTTTTCGCCATTGGCCATCTTTAGGCCACCCACCACTTCGCCCGGAATGATCCGCATGGCTTCGACCGTTTCGCCGCGAAGTTTCACATAAAGCGTCTGGCCCCCAATCGCGTTGCCACTTCCGGGCATGATGTTGGCGACAGTCACACCACCGGCAAGCGCCATGCGGAAGCCAGGATCGGCGGGTGTGATCGCATCCATGGCCCGTAATCCGGGTTGGACGGCTCCCGAAGCTTCATTGCCGTCAGAGTTTGCGGAAACCGAGGGGCGGGATAGCAGTCCCACATGGGAGTGGGTGTCAACCAGGCCTGGAATGATCACTTTCCCGGTGGCATCCACGACTCGCGAGCCTTCAGGAACCGTGGTCTCCCGTTTGGTTCCGACGGAGACGATTTTCCCTCCGGAGATGACCATCGCGCCATCCTCGATGACTGGCCCGGAGACGGGATAGATTTTTGCACCAAGAAACACGGTGGTTTCCTGGGCGTTCAAATTCGTTCCCAAAGTCATTAGGGAAAACAGCGTTCCCCCCAAGCCAAGGATCCAAGACCGATTCATGTATGAGCTCCCTGAAAATCACCTGGACGAAAAAAATCAAAAGAGGTTGAGGCCATTCTATGTTTATCGGGGCAAAAACCGGGGTGAGTGCGGTGGGCCTTTTATTGTGATCGATAAATTGGCGAAAATAGGCAGTATGGGTTGTTCTGGGGGAGGCCTTTGGGGTTGCGTCTTTTACCCGATCAAGGTTATGCGACCGGGTGAAACCTTGGAGCCATAGTCTCTGCGGATTGGGCGTTTTGGGTGAACACAATTTTCTCCCAGGGCACCAAGGCCGGACGGCCCGAAAACAGGTGGGATTTGGTTATGTTGAATTTGGCAAAACTCTGGAAAAACAGTTCCGCCTTGCGAAACCAAAATGGCGCCGCCAACGAAATTCCCAAGACCGCGTTTCTGCATGTTCCCAAATCCGCCGGAACAACCTTTCACCATATTCTCTTGAACTGTTTTCCCGGGGGGAGAAGTTTCACCAACGCCGAGCGCGGGCACAACCAGGATGTAGACCCTTCCACTTTTGATTTTGTTTCGGGGCATTACAACTATGCCTATCTGATTGAACGGGGTCTGACGGGTCATCGGGTGATCACCATTTTGCGCGACCCGGTCGATCGGGCACTATCGCATTTTTACTTTCTCAAGCAGGACCGCCTTCTGGATTTGGTGGAGCAGAGCGATGAGGCCTATGACAAGGCGGAATTGGAATTGACCCGGGAGGTGTTGGCCAAGGCGCGCGAAAACGACCTGGCGGGTTTTATCCGGAAGGAACCCTTCCTTGCGGAAATCACGCTGGGGAATTACCAAACCAGGCTCATGGGGGCTCCGGACAAGTTGTGCCCCCTGGATTCGTCCCATCTCGATTTGGCCATGAAGCATTTGGGGGCCTGTTATTTTGTGGGACTAACGGAGCGCATGAACGATTCAGTCGCCCTCCTTTGCCGGAAAATGGGTTGGCCGGTCATTCTCCCCCAGGGGGCGCTTAACAGCAACAAGGAAAACAAGGGGAAAAAAGAACAGCCTCCTGAACTCCTCCAGGCATTGAACGATTACAACAGGATGGACCAGATCCTTTATCAGGAGGCGACAAGGCTTTTTGGCGAAGCCCAAAAAGCCAATGTGCAGGGATCCTTCCCCATTCCCGACGCGGCCTCCTTTTCCGCCGAACAATCGATTTTGGGAGAGGGTTGGCAAATTCGCGAACAGGAAAACGGGGAGTGGATCTGCTGGTCGGGTTCGGCCACCAAATCGTGGCTGGAACTCTCCACGACCATTCAGAGCGCTGCCACGATGCATGTTCATTTGCGGCAGGTGATCCACCCCGAGGTCCTTCAGCGGCTGAAAGTATCGATCAATGGGGATGTGCTTCCCCACGCGGTCCTGACCGTTGAGGAGAAGTTGGGAATCAGGATCTCCATTCCCGGGAGGATCATGCGTGCGGCAAAGGGGAAAATCCGGCTGGGGTTCGACACCGGGGTCACCTATTGCCCGGGGGATTTGTTCCCTGGAAGCCCGGACAAGCGGAAGCTGGGATTGCTGCTTTCACGGATCTCTTTGAAAAAGACCTACTTTTTCTAGTGGCGAGCGTCCTTGGGTGGCTGTTCGCAAATTTTTGGAAATGGGGGTAGGCGTTGTTGGGTCTTCGGAGTTGGAGTGGAGGTTTTTCCGGCGAAAGCACCAGGTCGATGGAGGTGCCGCGGGGGGTGCTTTTGCATATCCCCAAAACCGGGGGGACATCCCTCAACCACATGATTCTCAACTCCTATCCCGCCGGTCGGGCCGTGGTGTTGTCCAATCACATAGACGGGGAGATTCCGGCCGGGGACAAGCACGATTTTATATCCGGACATTTTCGATGGTCTTTTGTGGAAAAACATGGTTTGACGGACAGGAGGCTGGTCACATTCGTTCGCGATCCTGTTTCCAGGGCCCTCTCCCAGTTCTATTTCATGAAAATGGACCAGACCCTGAGCCTTTTCCAAAACGATAAGGGGATCTACACCGCCTCCACCCGGGCCAATGTTCTCTCCTCCCTGGAAAAAATCCGGAATTTGGACCTTGGGCAATTTCTCCGACAGGAGCCCGAATTGTCCCATGCCCTCCTGGGAAATTGGCACACCTGGATCCTGTCGGGCGACCACGAGAGGATTCGGGATTTAAAAAAAGCGGATCTGGAATTTGCCAAGTCGGTCCTCGACCGATGCCATTTTGTGGGCATCTGCGAGACAATGGATCAATCGATGGAGGGGTTCGCCCGAAGCATGGGGTGGCCATTTGTCGCTCCCCACCTTGAGAACACCACAAGCGGAAAACGCCCGATTGGAGAGCATGCGCCCGGGGTCCTTGAAAAGCTCAGGGAAATCACCGCCCTTGACCGTGAGCTATATGAGCACGCCCGGACAATCAACGAACGCCAAAGACTGAATCCTCCTGTGGGCGAATTCCCGGTTCCCGACGCGAAAAAATTCACCCCCCAACGCCCAATGCTCGGTGGTGGCTGGTATACCCGTGAGCAATTTCGCGGCGAGTGGTATTGCTGGACCGGACCAGCCGAAGAGGCCTTTTTGCTCCTTGGAACACAGATCCGCACCCGCGCAAACCTCACCGTACATTTTCTGAAGCCCCAGGTTGAGGGTATGACTGAAAGATTGGCTTTGACGCTAAATGGTTTGCCTCTGGAACATCTGATTCTTCGCTCACCCACAGGGATCGCCCTTCGGGCAAGGGTTTCCGAGGGGATGATGCAAAAAGCCGACGGGCGGATTTGGCTCGGAATTCACACCGGTCCGACCACGCCGATTTGTGATAGGAATCCAGGCAGTGCGGATTCCCGAAAGGTGGGAGTTTGCTTTTTGGGTGTCGATATCACAAAAGTCTCCACTTTTTGGGGGCAGGGTTCATGAACCCCAATTCAGGATTTTTGCCGGGGCAATGGCGCCGAATCCTGGGCCTTTGCCTGGTCTGGTCGGTGCTGTCGGTTTTCCTGATTTCCTGGGTGGATGCCGCGCCTTCGGACCGGTTGGGATCCCAGCCGGCAAACGCGCCTCCTTTCCTGGTCCCTTCCGCGATGGGCCCACTCCACGAAGCTTTCGCCGCCCCGCTTCCGGCCCACGGGCCACGCAAGTTGGTGATGGTCGCGCCACCACCCCCGCCAAACGAACTTATCCCAACCCGCCGTCCCCAGGGTAATCCCATATGGATTCCCGGGTACTGGTTTTGGGATGAAATTACTCTTTCTTATGTCTGGGTGGGCGGGATTTGGCGGTTTCCTCCCGAGGGGCGGACCTGGGTTCCGGGATTCTGGAAATCCTCGGGAGTCGGGGCCACCTGGTATCCCGGATATTGGGCAGGACCCACGCCGGGCGCGACCCCAGGGGAAGAACCCATCCATCCCCCAACCAAACCTCCCCTTGACCCGCACGACCCAGGCAAACCACCTGATCCCGATAGGGTTTCCCATCCCGGTTATTGGGCATGGAACGGATTTCAGCACTATTGGCAACCGGGTACCTGGACCAAAATGAGCCCCGGTTTTCATTGGATCCCTCCCCATAATGTTCCGGTGCCAACCGGGGTGCGAACCGTAAGCGGGTATTGGGACTATGTTCCAAGGATTCGGGGTGTGGCCAGCGTGCCTTCCCGAATGGTTCGGCCCCATCCCGGGGAAAGTCCCCAGCCTGTCCAGCCCGTCCTGTTTTGGCGAACCACAAAAACGATGGAAGCCATGTTTGTCCACGAACCAGCCACCCATTATCTCGTGGGGGACTATTATGGTCCCCAGCTTTTCCGTTTTGGTATTTCCAGCGGACTCGATTACGCAAGGCACAAAAGCGATCCGATTTTTTCTGTGGAAAGAGCCCTCAATCGCCAGGACAACACATGGGAAGGCAAGGCAATCAAAAGACAGATAGACATCCAGACAGGAAAAGCACCCCGCCCCAACCACCGTGTCCCCGAATTTGTTCTCCAGGAGAGTGGAAATGGCGTGGCTAGCGGGTCCGATTCGGATCTGGTCGCGCCCTATGAACAAGCGGTTGCGGAGGTCGGGCTGGTGCTTGTGCCTGTTGGTAAGGCGGAACAGGAGCAAATCCTTGCGGAAAGGGACCGGATTATTGCCTTGGCCCAAAAACGGCCCAGTCAGGTACCCATTCCACAAAATATTCTTGGGGGGCCTTTGGCGGTCAAAAGGATAGAAACCATTCCCGGAAACCGCCTGCCGGGAATGGAACCCCTGGCACAAAATCCAGGTAAGGGAAACAGCCAGCCTGGGGCGGGGCAGATTTCAGGCGGCTTAACCCCATCCAGCCAAGGCCAGGCAGGATCGGCTTTTCCCTTCTCACCCGGGAAACAGCGATTGGAAGCCGCCAACATCAAGGACCTAAGTGGAATCCCTTACAACCCAGCCAAAAATCCCTTGTTGGAGGACCGTAAACTGAAACCGATTCTCCTTCCGGCAGGAAAGAAAACCACGAACGCAAACAAATAATCCATCTAATCGATACAGAGGTCTTGGATGCCGCTTTTTTGTCCATCTGACCGATATTAGCCAACTTTACTAAATTTCTCCATGGGGGAGAATCTCGTTGAGAATATTCAACGATTGGACTGCCCTTTCCTTTTGGGTGGCCAATTCACCCTGGTTCTTCCTCTGGAGATTGGTTTTATGCTCAAGTTCCTTCTCAAAGCCAAGGCGCTTGTTCTTGGCGTTTCGCTTGTTTTGGCCAATGGGGTGTCCACCGCCGCCGAAAAAGATAGCCAGGCCCCCAAAGCTCAAGGCGCGACCAAATCCCAATCTGCCGGCAAGGGACAGGCTCCCACCACCCGGACTGTCCGCGTCAAGGAATGGGTCCCCGAAACCTACACAACCCAACGCACCACCTACCACACCGAATACGAAGATCAGGAGTACACCTCCTACAAGTGCGAATACACCCCTGTGACCAAAGTCCGCACGGTAACCAAGTACCGCAGCGAAAAGGTCATGGAAGAGCGTGTTATTCGCAAATGCCATTATGAAACGGTCTGTGAAGAAAAGACCTACATGAAGCCCCAACTCGTCTGCAAACCCGTTACCAAAACCGTTTGCAAGAATGTCGATTGCGGCCAATACGAATGTGTGGAAGTTCCCACCCTTTGCCAGGCTATCAAGGATCACGGTCCCAAGGGTTGCGATGATGGTTGCCGTTCCACCAAGATGAAAAAGGTATGGGTTCCCAACATTGTGACCGAAACCGAAGAAGTCACCTGCAACAAGATGTGCATTGAAATGGTTCCCTGCACCAAGATGGTCAAGGTGCGCAAACCCTATTACACCGAGCACACGGTCAATGTGTGCGTCCGCCGCATGGTTCCCTACACCTGCGAACAGGAATACACCTGCATGGAAGTCAACCGCGTTCCTGTGACCTGCGTTCGCAAGGTTGCCAAGTGTATTCCCACTACTCAAACCGTGGAATGCACACGGATGGTTTGCCGTGAAGTGGAAAAGGAAGTCGAAATCAACGAATGCTGCGCCGCTCCTTGCCGTGAAAAGCGCTTCGGCGGACTCTTCCACCGCGTTT
>CAWUOD010000180.1:0-6391 GCA_963923115.1 uncultured Singulisphaera sp. | reverse complement strand
GCATAATCCCGGGCAAATTGCCCCGCTTCGATGTTATGCACATGGACATGGTCGCCAGGGGCAATGGCTTGGCTGGCAAAACCGATCACCTGGCCATACTTGCGAACCGGATCGCCTTTGGCAATCGGTGCCAGGGCGAATTTGTGTCCCAATTTTACCGCTCCCGAAAGGGTAACGGTCGCGCCCCCCACAGTGACCTGTTGCCCTTGGGCCAGGTTCGCGGTGGCAATGGCGATCTGGTCTTCGGGACGAAGACGAAGGGCAACAACGGGAGAAGCAAGATTCATGACAAATCCCAATCACAACGGGAACATTCTTCAGGTGAGTAATTTATGAAATGCTGGCCAGATGGGTTTTGGGATCGGTCGGGGGCCCCGGCAATCCCAAAACCACTCGTCCAAATGGATTGAGACGGGGCAAAATAGCCGTAGAATAACCTCTTGGGCATGGTCCACTTTCAATCTCCCTCCCCCAAGGATCCCGCCATGAGGTCTCTTTTCCTTCCGCTGGCATCTTTGCTATACCTTTCGACGCAGCTTTTTGCCGTGGCACCCGAGGGGAAACCCCTGGTTTTGGCAAAAGGGGACCGGATTGCACTGGTCGGAAACACCCTCGCCGAGCGGATGCAACACTCCGGGCACCTGGAAACACTAATCCAGGCCCGTTTTGCCGATAAAGAAATCGTCATTCGCAACCTCGGCTTTTCCGCCGACGAAATTGTCACCAGGTTGCGATCCCAAAGCTTTGGAACCCCCGATGAATGGCTAAGCCGGGTCCGAGCCAATGTGGTCTTCGCGTTTTTTGGTTACAACGAATCTTTTGGCGGAAGCGAAGGGCTTCCGGCGTTCCGGGAACAATTGGACTCCTATCTCAAACACCTGACCACCACCAAATTTGATGGACAGGCGGCCCCCCGGGTGGTCCTTTTTTCGCCAATCGCCCATGAAAACCTTGGGGCTCCCCACCTTCCCGATGGATCGGAAAACAACAGACGCCTGGAGCTTTACACCAAAGCCATGGCGGAGATCGCCGCGGCCCGCCAAGTCCTTTTTGTCGATCTCTTTACTCCCACGCTAAAAGCCTACACGCCCGGTAGACCATGGACCATCAACGGAATCCACTTGAACGATGAGGGGAACGCGGGCGTGGCCCGAATCATCGAAAAATCCCTTTTTCAACAACCGCCTGTTCCCGAAGCAAACCTGAATCGCATCCGCCAGGCCGTCCTCGATAAAAACCATCACTGGTTCACCCGTTATCGCACGACGGATGGCTACTCCGTTTACGGAGGGCGTTCGGGCCTGGTTTTCGCCCCGGAAAATCAGACCAATTTTGTCGTCATGCAGCGGGAGATGGAAGTTCTCGATGTGATGACTTCCAATCGGGACAAGAGAATTTGGGCGGTGGCCCAGGGGGGCGACCTGAAAATCGACGACTCCAACACGCCGCCTTTCCTTGAGGTGAAAACCAACAAGCCTGGCCCCCTGGAAGGCGGCAAGCACAAATTCCTCTCCGGAGAGGATTCGATCGCCTTAATGAAAACGGGCAAGAATCTGAAAGTGAATCTTTTCGCATCGGAGGAGACTTTTCCCGAACTGGCCAATCCGGTCCAGATGTCATGGGACACGAAAGGGCGACTTTGGGTCGCGGTGTGGCCAACTTATCCCCACTTCAAGCCCAAGGAGCCGATGAATGACAAGCTCCTAATTCTTGAGGACACGGACGGGGACGGCAAAGCGGACAAGATGACCACTTTTGCCGATGACCTCCACTGCCCCACGGGGTTTGAGCTTTGGAATGGTGGGGTCATTGTCGCCCAAACGCCCGATCTCTGGTTTCTCAAGGATACCGATGGCGATGGCAAAGCGGATGTGAAAGAGCGAATCGTCCACGGGCTCGACTCCGCCGATACCCATCATGCCTCAAACAGTTTTGTGCTCGATCCGGCGGGTGGCCTCTATTTTCAGGAGGGAACTTTCCACCACACCCAGGTCGAAAGTCCCTGGGGCGCGCCGCGGCGCTGCGCCAACGCGGGTGTGTTCCGCTTTGATCCCCGCCGGCAAAAGTTCGAGGTCTACATCACCTATGGCTTCGCCAACCCCCACGGTCATGTTTTTGACCGCTGGGGTCAGGATATCGTGGTGGATGGAACAGGGGCCAACCCTTATCACGCCGCGCTTTTTTCAGGGCATCTGGATTTCCCCAACAAGCACAACAACCCCCCGCAGGTATACCAACAGCGAACCCGCCCCTGTCCGGGAATGGAATACCTTTCCAGCCCCCACTTCCCCGAGGAATACCAGGACAACCTTCTGGTGGGTAATGTGATCGGATTTCAGGGAATTTTGCGATACAAAATTGAGCCCAATGGCGGAAGCTACAAGGGAACCGAGCTTGAGCCTGTCATCTCCTCGACGGATCCGAATTTCCGTCCTTCCGACATGAAGATGGGGCCTGATGGAGCCATCTACTTCATTGATTGGCACAACCCGATCATAGGCCACATGCAGCACAACCTCCGCGATCCAAGCAGGGATCGCAGCCATGGGCGCATTTATCGTATCACACACGAGGGGCGCCCCCTCGCCAAACAAGCCTCCCTGGCGGGCAAGCCCATCCCCGAGCTTTTGGAGGCACTCAAAAATCCGACCGAACGGGTCCGATATGCCGCCCGACTGGAGCTTGGGTCGCGCAATCCGGGTGAAGTTGTCGCCGCCGCGAAAACCTGGGTGGAAAAACTCGACAAAAAGGATCCCGATCACGAGCACCACATCCTTGAAGCCTTGTGGCTGCACCAAAGCATGGACAAGGTCGACCCCGCGCTTTTGAGGACGGTCCTTGCGGCAAAGGAGAGTCGGGCCCGGGCCGCGGCGGTTCGTGTCCTTTCCCATTGGCTGGACCGGATACCCGAATCGCTTGACTTGTTGCGGGGCTTGGCAAAGGATGAGCATCCGCTCGTGCGCCTCGAATCCGTCCGCGCGGCAAGTTTCCTGCAAACACCCGAGGCGCTGGATATTCCATTTATCGCCGCGGAAGCCCCACAGGATCCCTTTGTGGAATTTGTCCGGGGGGAAACTCTCAGGGCTTTGGAACCACACTGGAAAAAGGCACTGGCAGACAAAAGCGCCATCGATCTGAAGAACGGTGGAGCCGCCCGGTTCCTGCTTCGCGGGATGTCCGTCGAGGCTCTCCTGGCAAGCAAAAAATCGGCTCCCGTTTTCCGTGAGATTCTGAGCCGTCCGGGGGTCCGCGAGGAAATTCGTCGCGCGGCGCTGCGCGACCTGGCGCAACTGGAAAACAAGTCCCAGGCCGTCGTGGCACTCGAATTGATTCGCAACGACTCCAAATCCGAGGCATTGGAGGAATCGGTTCTATTGGAGTTGGTCCGGCTTTTGGGGGCGCAGCCGCCCGTTCAGCTCGAACAACTTCGCCCCGATATCGAAAAACTCGCCCTCACCGCCCCCCAGGACTTGCTGAGGCAGATCGGCTGGGTCATCCTGATGAATGTGGATGGGACCGAATCCAAAGCATGGGACCGGGCGGTTCAAAAAATCAGCACACTGCGGGACATGGTCCGGTCCACCGATCTGATCTCGGATTCGGGCATACGCGCCAGACTCTATCCCAAACTTGTGCCACTTCTCAAGGGTCTGCCCGCCAATCTCGATGTGCCCCAATCCCGGAGAGTCCTGGCGCGTTATGTGCGAATCGAACTACCCGGACCGCAGCGAACGCTGACCCTGGCCGAGGTGGAGATCGATTCGGATGGCAACAACATCGCCCGACAGGGAAAAGCAACCCAATCCTCCGAAGGGTATGGGGGCACGGCAAGCCGCGCCATCGATGGAAACAAATCCGGCAGCTACGGCGACAACGGCCAAACCCACTCCGCCGAAGGGACGCCCAATCCCTGGTGGGAAGTGGATCTGGGTGGCGAATATCCCATCGACCAAATCCGTATTTACAACCGGACGGATGGGAATTTTGGCCAACGAATGGCCAATTTCACCCTCAAGGTTTTGGACCAATCCCGCGCCACCATCTTCGAAAAGAAGGGAAATCCCGCACCGGCTGTAATGTCCACAATTGCCGTTGGTGGGTTAAGTCCCGAGCGGGTGATCCGTGCCGAAGCGATGCTGGCCCTTACCGGTATCCGCGGCCAGGAGGAGAATGTCTACAAGATGCTTGGCGAGGCCTTCGCGTCAACCGAAGACCGCCAGGCCGCGATCCGGGCGATGTTGCGCCTTCCCGGCAAGGCCTGTCCCAGCACAATGGCCCCCAAATTGACGGCTGACCTGCTCCAAATGGTCAAAGCAATCCCGGCCAAAGACCGAACGGGCCCCATTGCCCTTGAAGCCATGGAATTGGCCGACACCCTTATTGGCACATTGAATCCGGCAGATGCCACCAAATGGAGAACCGAATTGGGCGAAATTGCCGTTCGGGTGATTCGTTTGGGAACCTTGCCCGAACGGATGGCTTTTGACAAGGAAGTTTTGGTTGTCAAAGCTGGTCGTCCTGTGGAATTTGTCCTTGGCAATTCCGACCTGATGCCCCACAACTTCGTGATCACCCAACCCGGAGCCATGGAGGAAATCGGAATGGCGGCGGAATCGACCGCCACCCAACCCGATGCCCAGGCCCGCCATTTTGTCCCCAAATCGGACAAAGTCCTTTTGGCCAGCCGGTTGCTGCAACCGCGCGAATCGCAAAGGCTTTCGTTTGTCGCGCCCAAGGAACCAGGCGTCTACCCCTATGTCTGTACCTATCCGGGACACTGGAGAAGGATGTTCGGATCGCTTTATGTGGTCGCCGATCCAGACGCATACCAGGCGGCACCCGAGGCCTATTTGGCCGCCAACAAAATCGAGCCAAAGGATGGAATGCTGAAAGATCGCCGTCCCCGAACCGAATGGAAAGTGGAGGATCTTTCCCAGGCCGTCACCGAGCTTTCCGGCAGAAGCCACGGAAATGGCAAGCTCATGTTCAAAGTGGCGACATGTGTCGCCTGTCACAAAATGGAGAACGAGGGCAATGTATTCGGGCCCGATTTAACCCAGCTTGATCCGAAATGGGGCCCCCAGGACATCCTTCGCGAAATCATCATACCAAGCCACAAAATCCACGAGAAGTACCAAAGCGAGATCTTTGAATTGGATAATGGCAAGGTTGTCACCGGCATCGTCCTGGAGGAAAAGGAGGGGAAGATCCGGGTCATGGAAAATCCCCTGGCAAGCACCCAGGCGACCGTTCTGGACAAGTCCAAGGTGGAATCCCGCAAGAAATCGACCACTTCCGCCATGCCCAAGGGACTTTTGGACAAACTTACTCGGGACGAAGTGCTTGACCTTATGGCCTACATCGTGGCCAAAGGCGACCGGAAGCACCCCGCCTTCAAGGGTGATGGACACAATCACTAGGATCAAATTTTCAAAAAGGTTTCCATGAGCGACCATCTGTTGACCAGGGCCCTCCGGGGTGAAATCGTCGAGCGTGTTCCAGTTTGGGCGATGCGCCAGGCGGGTCGTTGGGATCCGGAATTTTTGCGGGTTCGTGGCGGGATGGATTTCTACACATTCGCCGATGACACCGAAAAAGCCACGGAGGCCTCGTTGCTTCCGGAGCGCTTTGGAGTCGATGGAATCATCCTCTTCTATGACATCACAACCCTGCTCGTAGCGATGGGGCAACCATTCGACCTTCTCCCCAAGGTCGGCCCCATGCCCCGATGGAAAATCACCTCCATGGCGGATGTCGAAAGACTCAATCCCGACCCCGCCCCGGAGGACTATGCCCCTGTCATAAGACTTCTGGAATCGGTGAAGAAACAACTGGCGGGACGACTTCCCGTGCTGGTTTTTGCCGGGGCCTCTTTCACCGTCGCGAGTTACGCGCTGGGGGCGGGGAAAAACCTCGACATGGTCCGGGATTTCGCAAGGAAAGAGCCGCGAGCCTGGACGGAACTCCTCAACCGGATCACACGCGCCACCCAAAAGTTCCTCAAGGAGTTGGAGCGCCGTGGGGCCGCGGCTTGCCAGCTTTTTGATTCTTGGGCGGGTGGACTCACCCCGAACGAATATGACCTCTGGGCCCACCCCCATCACAAGGCCGTTTTTGATTCCCTTGCCATGCCACGAATTCTTTTCGTGAAGGAAAATCCTCATCTTGAGCGAATGATGGAATCGGGTGCCACGGTGATCAGCCTTGGTAGTCGACATGATTTGGCGGAATGCAGGCGTCGCTGGCCCCATCTCGTTTTTCAGGGAAATGTCCCCCAGGAATTGATGCGGGATGGGACCCCGGAACAGGTTTTCCAGGCGACAAGGGAATGTATTGCCGCGGGTGGAGGACTGTCTCTTATACACATCTCCGAGCCCACGAGACCAGAGAG
>CAWUOD010000179.1:0-6421 GCA_963923115.1 uncultured Singulisphaera sp. | reverse complement strand
GAAGGGATTCGAACCCTTGGTGAACCTTTCGATCCACGCCGATTTAGCAAACCGGTGCTTTCGGCCACTCAGCCACCTCTCCGGCAAAGAAAAATGTATTGCCTGTTGGCTCCAAAAGCAACCTGGCCTTTTCAATATTTGGTGAAATCGGGACAAATCCCACCTAAGTACCCAACCCAAGCCTAAATTGGGGCCTCTCCTTCAAAAATGCCTCGATTCGGTCTGTCCGGGTTATCGCCTCACGAAAAAATGCCATGGCATTGACCAGGACTTCATCCGAACCCGCGCAACTGAAACGGATAAACCCCTGCCCGGCTTCACCAAAGCACTCACCCCCCAGGCAAGCCAAACCGGTCAAATCATCAGCAGCTTCAAGAAGATAAAGGGCCAGACCATGCGATTTGATTCCCAGACGGGCGCACAGCACCCTCACATCCGGGAATGCGTAAAAGGTGCCGTGAGGAACAACGGCGCCAACACCCGGAATCCCCTGGAGGTTTTCAATCAAAAGACGAACCTTGCCTCCAAAAGCCGCCATCTGACGATCCCGCTCCTCACGATCAAAACGCAGGGCGGCATCGCCAGCCGCCTGAACAAAAGGCGGGGCACAGGAGGTGGTGGTATTGGCCATTTTTGCCATGGCTTGGGTTATCGCCTTGGGGGCGATGGAAAATCCAAGACGCCAACCGCTCATACTGTACGATTTGCTGAAAGTATAACAGGCAACCGTTTGATCCCGGAGCCCGGGAACCTGGAGAGGGGAAACATGAGTCCCCTCCCAAACCATATGGCAATAAGGCTCATCGCTAAAAAGCGCGATATTCTTTCCCTCGATCAATTGGCCAATAGCCTGTATATCCCCAAGGGTCGCAACCCCACCGGTGGGATTATGGGGCGAGTTGAGAAATATGGCTTTCGGCGAAGGATCCTCCTCAAGAAACCGCTTTACATCATCGGGATTCGGACGAAATTGCCTTTCTGCTCTTAACGGTGCCAAAACCATTCTTGCACCGCGCCTGGCAATATTGGGGGGGTAGGTCGGGAAGTGGGGAGAAAAGACCAGAACACCATCACCAGGATTGAGAAAAGCTTCACAAAAGAATGTTTCGAAGATTTTGGCACCATTTGCCACCAATACCTCTTCAGGTTCTATTGCGATTCCCAATTCGGCCCCCAGGGACCGGGCAATCGTTGCACGAAAGGATGATAACCCGGCGGAGGGGCCATAATGGGTATCCCCCGCTTCAATAGCAGCGATTCCGGCGGCCTTCGCATGAGGAGGGGTATCAAAAGGCGAATCACCAATCTGAAGCTCAAACACCCGTTTGCCTTGGGACCCAAGTCTTTTGGCCAAAGCAAGAACATCAAATGCTGTTTCGGTCCGCAAACCCTGCGCGAAATGGCTCAATTCGGGGCTCATAGACCTGCTCCTTAAGTTTGAAAAACCAACCCAAAACCCGTCAGGTCCCTAAAACCAGCAAATCAAACTAACGGCAAGCACAAAAGGAAGAGGCGCTAAGCAATACTCCGGAAAAACAGGGATTATTGGCGGGTGGCAATTGTTTGGGCCAAGGGCTTTACCACCGCGGGAATCACATAAGATTCGACCATTTCTGCACAGGTCTTTCGCTGTTCCCTGAAAGCCTCCCTAAAGTCGCGGCCCCCGGATTTCGCCCAGTAATTGCGAACGGTAAAATATACCGAAAGCGGGGCTTCCCCAAATTGGCCTGTCCTGACCTGAAACGGATTGGAGCGTGTTTCAATGCTAAGTCGCGCCTGCAAGCGACAAGCATCATCAAGGGCGATCATTACCGAGGGTTCGTAACTAAGCACTTTTGCCCCGGGGTGCTGGAGGAACCCATCAAGGGTGGTTTGGGTTCCAAGGGCTTCGGCCACAACTTCGTCATGGTTGCCACTATAAACAAAGTCAAATGACATCATCACATCGAAAGCCTCGCAGTCGATTGGACTGATGTCGAGGTGGTAAGGGGCCAGTTCCAGGGCGGAAAGGGCCATTTTGTCCGCGGATTCCAAGTCGGGGGGGTTCATGAACCCGGCCGCCAAACGACGGGCTTCCACCGTCACCCAACGATAACTCCCCTGATCACGGTCTTCCTCGAATGCCAATTCACCGGATTCGCGGCGCTCCAATTCGGTCATGCCGGGATGAATCTTTCGCATCCCATCAAAAAAATTAATGAGGGAAGAGCGTTGGGTTGGAAGATCTAGCTTGGTATTGATGTAGGTAGCCAGACCAAAATCATCCGCAATCGAACCAAAATGCACCATGAGGAAGCCTCTTGGGCGAAAGCCCCACCAAAAAACCCTGAATCATCCCTCCGGGCATGCCAGCCCTTGATGGATATTGTATGGCGAGCAGGCACAGGAGAACCAAAAGGTGACGGTTAACGCAAAAATCCCCACTTCCGGCCTTGGCCTTGAAGTGGGGATTTTTGTTTTTTCCAACTTTGCCCAGTGCTAGGCAACACGGAGCAGGAGGGCCGAGGCTGGAACATTAAGGTTGGCCTGAACGACCCATTTTCCCGAATCAGGCGTACCATTCCACCTTTGAAGGATTACGGTGGTGCAGGCGGCCTGCTCTTCGTCATCAAGCACTTCAGCGAAGGCTTCGGCGTAGGAACCGCGAACCTGTGTGGAAGAGCGACCGAGATAGATCAACAATTCGGGCCTGTCGGAGAATTGGGCCACTGCACGCCAGGTTTGGGCTTTGGTTTCGGTCTGAAAAAACATTCTGCGACCCTCCATGGTCGAAAAGTAATTGTTACAGGGCCTAGTAGAATGCCCCAAACCAGCTGGGGTCAAGCAAATAATTCAAGTTTTCCCACAAGGATAAACCAGGGGATCAAGGGGTGAACCCATGGCGCCCCAGCCATTTCCATAGCAGTTCGGGCCAAACCCTCAGAATCGGATCCCCCTTGGCCAAGCCCACCCCATGCGGACCATCCTGAAAGATATGCAATTCCGCGGGAACCTTTTTGTCGATACACGCCTGGTAAAAAACTATCGCATTCCCAACCGGAACAGCGGCATCGGCGGCGGTATGCAAAATGAAACAGGGGGGCGTATCCGGCCTGACCCTGTTTTGATTCGACAGGGATTTGACCAAATTCGGATCCGGATTGGCACCAAGGAGGTTTCTCCTTGATCCCATATGCGCCAAAGGCGGCTCCATGCTGATTACCGGGTAACAAAGAACGGCAAAATCGGGACGACTTGATTGCTTTTCCACGGGGTCGGTTGAATCAGGACTCCCCTTGTCGAATTGCGTGACCACGGTTGAAGTGAGATGGCCCCCCGCCGAAAATCCCCAAATACCCAATCTGTCAGGATCCACCTTCCACTCCCTGGCACGGGAGCGAATCAAACGAATCGCCCGCGAGGCGTCGAGCCATGGCACGGGATGATTGTACTTTGGCCCAAGCCTGTATTTGAGCACAAACGCATGAACACCTTTGGAATTCAGGAACTCGGCAATCTGTTTGCCTTCGTGGTCGTTGGCAAGGCCCCCATATCCTCCTCCCGGGACCACCAGAACGGCCGGAGATTTTTCCCTGGAGGATTTTGCGAGCCAAACCCTTATATCAGGCCGATCTTCGGAAGCTTCCCCTTTGGCCAGGGGAGCAGGCCCTTCCCAAAGGGGAATGTCCGGATGATCATTTTGCATGATGGAAAAACACAGAATGGCCAAAAAGAGCGGATTCATGGTGGGGTTCTATGGGGGGGGTGCAGGAAGGGGTAAGAAAACTCCGGATCAACTTTCTTGCCGAACCCGAGTTTTTGGTTAGAATTTTAAGAGTTAGCCATGGTGGGTGTAGCTCAGTTGGTTAGAGCGTCGGATTGTGGCTCCGAATGTCGGGGGTTCGAGTCCCCTCATCCACCCCTATATCTGCATAAGGCCCGCGTTTGCGGGCCTTATGCATTCTGTACCGGTTACATTTCTAGCGGCAGGCCGGGTTATAAAGGCTTAGCCAAGCGGCATTTTGATTCGAGCTTGCCACACACTGGGTGATGAAATTCATTCCATCCACTCCGTCGTAGACATTGGGGTAAAGGGTGTTTCGGCCGTCCCCATGCGTGTTGCCTGCCGCCTTTGCCGCGATCGCCTCGAAACCGGCAGCATAAATATTGGCAAAGGCCTCAAGGTACCCTTCCGGGTGGCCGGATGGGGTTCGGGTGGCAGCGCCCGCAAGGGCCCCCAGGTAAGGGCCGCCTCCCCGGGTGTAAACGGCATGAGGCTGACCGTTGCGCCGGAAAAGCATTCGGTTGGGATCCTCCTGATGCCATTCAAGCGAGCCCTTTGTCCCATCGATCTCAATCCAAAGGTCGTTTTCACGACCATGGCTGATCTGTGAGGAAGTAACCGATCCCAAGGCCCCATTCTTGTAACGGATGATGGCGGTCCCATAATCGTCCAGTGCCCTTCCTGGCTCGAAGGTTTTGAGGTGACAGGAAACGGTGTCCGGAATAAGCCCGGTCATAAACCGGCCCAAATTGTAGGCATGTGTGGCAATGTCACCAAAGCAGCCTGCAATTCCTGATCGTTTGGGATCGGTTCGCCACTCCGCCTGTTTTTGCCCACTTGACTCAAGTCGATTGCGAAGCCACCCCTGGATGTAAAAAGCCCTGACAGCGTTGATCTCCCCCAACTCTCCGCCAAGGATCATTTCCCGAGCCTGACGAACAAGCGGATAGCCTGTGTAGTTGTGGGTAACAACAAACACACCCTTGGTTTTTTCCACGATTTGGGCCAGCTCCTCTGCTTGGGCCAGATCGAAGGTCATCGGTTTGTCACAAAAAACCGCGAACCCCGCTTCTGCCGCCGCCTTGGCCACTTCAAAGTGGGTGTGGTTGGGAGTTGCCACGGATACAAAATCAATCCGCTTGTCGGCTGGCAAGGCCAACTCTTTCTCAATGAGCTCACGGTAACTCCCGTAGGCCCGCTCGGGCTTAATGTCATAATCCGGAGCACTTGCCTTGGCCCTGGCCGGATCCGAGGAAAGAGCCCCCGCGACCAACTCGGCCCTATTGTCAAGACAGGCGGCTATGGAATGCACGCGACCTATGAAAGCCCCTTGCCCGCCGCCAACCAAAGCCATCCGCAACTTGCGGTCCAAAGGCGCATTAATTCCCATAAAAACCTCCTTGAAAAGAACTTGGATAAGGAAATGAAACCGGAATAACCTCGCAGGAACAAATTTGTCCTAAACCCTTCGAATATCCCCTCCCAATCAAGGCGCCAATGGTGCCTTGAAATCAGCGAGAAATACTTGGGATGGCTGGCGGCCATCCCGGGTGGAGGTCCACATCATTTTTTTACCATCCGGCGAAAACACCGGAAGGACATCGGCGCCGGGCGCGAAAGTGATTCGTAATTTTTTGCTTGTTTCCGTGTCCATCCAGTAAATGTCATAATTAGGCCGGCCGGCAACGGCATGATTGGCCGCGGCGTACACGATATGCTTGTTGTCGGGATGCCAATAGGGCCCCCATTGCACCCAATCAAGATCTTCATCCAATGTCTTTTCGCCCGTGCCGTCGGTGTTGATAACCATGACTTGGAGGTGGTCTTTTTTCTTTCGATCACTCCGAAATATCACTTTCTTCCCATCCGGCGAAAAAAATGGGCCACCATTGTAGCACCCCGGCGCCCGTGTCAATTGACGGACATTCCCACCATCCGAGTCCATTATGTAAAGCTCAAGATTACCCTTTCCACTCCGTTCCGAACAAAATACTATTTGTTTGCCATCCGGAGAATAACTACCCTCCGCGTCATAGCCCTTCGAATCCGTTAGTTTTTTCAATTCCGTTCCATCCGGATTGGATTCATATATCTCCATAAAAGGATCAAAATCCCACTGATAACGCCTTCTTTTGCCGGTTTTCTTTTCCTCCGCCCGTTGATCCAGTTCCGCCTGGTATTGTGACGCCGCATCCGGATCCTGATGAGTGCTGGCAAAGATCACCTTTTTGCCATCAGGCCGGTAATAGGCGCAGGTGGTTTTCCCCACTCCGGGACTAATACGCCTGGGGGCGCCTCCATCCAACGATTGGACAAAGATCTGGTAAAAGGGGTTGCCAGTGGTCTTTTCCTCAGCCTGAAAAATGATCGATTTGCCATCCGGCGCAAAATAACTCTCCCCAGCTCGGGCAAAATCCAAAGTCAACTGCTTGATGTTGGAAAGAATTGGGGCTTCAAGAGTTTTCCAATCGGTCGCTTGGCCCCCTGCCGTGGGGGCGGAGCCGGGAGCCGGGGCTTGAAAAAATGACAGGATCACACAAATGGAGGAAATCACTTTTGACTCCACAAATAACGGGGTTTCTCAAAAAGATAGGCCAAATGCGTTTACTTGACATCCCGGAAGACGGGTGTAGATTAAGAATTCGCACGGCCCTATCG
>CAWUOD010000178.1:0-6423 GCA_963923115.1 uncultured Singulisphaera sp. | reverse complement strand
GATCCTCTCTGGTCTCGTGGGCTCGGAGATGTGTATAAGAGACAGGATTTCCACAAACCGGAGACAAACCGGGGTTCCCACGCTCACGGATTGGCCGGTTGGGGAAAGTGTGCCGGTCGCTTGATCGATCGCAAAACTGATGACGCTATCGCTATCCTGGTTGGCAACCAAAAGGAACTTTCCGGAAGGATCAATCACAAAGTTGCGGGGAGTTTTGATCCCTCCCTGTGCAACCTGAACCCTTTCGTGCTTGCCCGTTGCCTGGTCGATGGAAAACACGCTGATGCTATGATGCCCCCGATTGGAGGCGTAAACAAATTTGCCTGTCGGGTGCACACAGACTTCCGCGGTGGATTCCCCGTTTTGCGGTCCGTCCGGCTTGGTGTTTACCGAGGCAATTTGTTTGAAAGTTCCCTTTTCGGCATCGAATTCAAGCGCGTCAAGGGTCATGCTCAGCTCATTGAGGAGGTATCCAAACTTGCCATTGGGATGAAAGGCGAAATGTCGGGGCCCGGCACCGGGAGCGGTTTCGTGGGCGGCGGGATCATTGGGGGAAATTTGACCTTTTTTGCTGTCTAATTTGTAGACAAAAAGCTTGTCCAGTCCGAGGTCGGCGACAATCGCGAATCGGTTATCCGGACTGATATTGGCGGAGTGGGCATGTGGACCTTCCTGGCGGGATTTGTTGACGCTCGCACCTTTGTGCTGAATAAAACCAGATGCCTCTCCCAGATTGCCATTTTCCTGAACGGGAAGAACCGCAGTGGATCCACCACCATAGTTGGCAACCACCACAAATTTGCCCGTTTTGTCCACATTGAGGTGACAGGGGCCGCTACCCACGGAAGACACGGTCGAAAGTGGAGTCAATTTTCCGGTGGATTTGTCCAATCCGAAGGAGCTTACCGAACCGCTTCGCCTTGAACCGAAATCGGCGATCTCCCCAACCGAAAAGAGTCGGTTGTTGACGGGGTCGACGGCCAAAAAGGAAGGACTGCGCACTTCTGCCGCAAGCACGGGATCTCCGATTTTGCCAGTCGTTGCATCGTAAGGAGCCCGGTAAATCCCCTTGCTCTTGGCGCCGGTGTAAGTGCCGACATAAAGCCAATGGGTGGGGCCTTCGGCCTTTAGGACCAATCCCGAAACAAACATCATTGCCAACGCAATCACACGGCGCATGAGGAGGCTCCTTGGCTCAAAAAGCGATGGGAATGTAGAGTGCCCGGTTCGGGTGCTTCATTCCTGAATATAAGATATGGCTTGAGATCCGTGATGAAACGAAATTACCCTTGGGATCCGGGGGTGGACTCGAGGGGCCAAAACCTTTTCAGCGTGAAAAATCCGTCTTTTTCAACCTCTGGGAAATGGCCTTGGCTGTGGCTAATGCGCTTTTGTTCTTTCTTTTGGTTAGCCCTGGCGCAACATCCGGGCCGGGCCAAAGAGAATCGGATAATTTTTTAAGAAAAAAGACGCTTTTTCACAATACCCCGGAATATCGATCAAAAAGGCGGTTCATTCCCGTCCGAGCCAGGCGGAAAGCAGTCCTTTCAACCGCCCACGGGCAAATTGATCTTTTCGCCACTTTCCGGCGGCCTTGGTGAGAGCCTCCGCATGACCAGGATAGGGGTGTATTGCATCGGCCAAGGCTCCCAGACCAATTCCCTGCTGCATGGCTTGTGTCACAAGCCCCAGCCAGGTTTCCAAATTTTGGGCGGCACCCCTGCCCCCCAGAATTTTGCCACTGGGATTCACCAACAATTCGTAAAAACCGTCCTCGTTACCCGAAAGCGATAACCGGTCCACCTCGCTTGCCCGAATGGTAATTCTCCGGGCGCCCCGCTGCTCACCCAGGGAAGGATCAAGCCCCACGCCCCCCACCTGTGGCCTTGTCCAGGTGATCCAGGGCACAACCAGGGTTTTTACTTTCCGACGAGTCCATGGGATTCCCAAAAGCCCATTTCGCAAAAACAGCCGTGACATCGCATCAGCGGCATGGGTGAAGGCCCACCGCCCAACAACATCCCCGGAGGCATAAACCGCCTTATTGGTAGTTTGCAGATATTCATCCAGAACAAGACCGCTGTCATCGACTTTTATGGCGGCTTTGTCGAGGTCAAGGGATGAAATGTTCGACTTGCGACCAATAGCGCAAAGGGCCAAATCGGCGATTATTGTCTCCCCCGAGCCAAGGACAACAAGCAGTTCCTTTTCCCGGGAATCAATCCTTTCTATCCGGTCTCCAAGGCGAATTTCAATCCCTTCCGTTTGAAAACGGTGCCGCAAAAGCCCGGAGGCCTCAACCGGCTCGCGGGGCAATAGCCGTGGATGGTTATGTATCAGGGTCACCCTCGAACCCAATGCGGAAAAGGCCTGTGCCAATTCACATCCCACGGGCCCTCCGCCAAAAATGGCCAATCGTCCCGGCAATTCGCCCAGGTTAAAAATCCGCTCGGTTGTAAGAATCCGGGGGTCGTCCCCACCTGGGACCGTCAGCTTTTTTGGCTGGGTGCCCGTGGCGATCAGGGCCTTTCTAAAACCGAAAGCCATGCCATTAACCGTGATTTCCCTTTCCCCGGAAAATCGGGCCTCCCCCTGGATGCAATGGATACCAAGGCGGGAAAGTCGTCCCGCGGAATCATTACGCGCTAATTCCGAGCGTTTTTGACGAAGAAACTGCATCGCATTTGCAAAATTTTCCCCGGCGGAAGCGACATGCCCCCCGGGTTGATTCCATGGGCCCGGGTGCGCCTCCCCCCACTCCAAAAGGGCCTTGCTGGGGACACAACCTGTGTGAAGGCAATCGCCACCAAGCCGGTGTTTCTCAATCAAAAGCACATGGGAACCTAGTCCCGCGGCCCCCACCGCTGCCACAAGACCGGCAGTGCCTCCACCTATGACCACAAGTCCATATGTTTTGCGATAACCCTCCGCAGGAGGTGAAAACCGCCCGGTCAGGTCGCGTAGTTGTGTATCCTCGGGAGCATCAACGACAAATGATGGATTCATATTCTTAAGTCTCGACTCGCGATGGACCTAGCGGTTATCATCGGGTTTTCCCTGTCAATGGGCCAATCCCATGCATTCCATCACCACATTTCTCTCCACCCCCAGGGGAGCCTTGGCCCTGCTGTTGGGAATAAACCTCCTTAACTACATCGACAGATACCTCCCCTCGGCGCTCCTCTCCTCCATCTCCAAACAGATCTTTCCCGACACGGAGAAAAGCGAATTTCTTGAGGGGACACTCCAGTCTGCGTTCATGTTCAGCTTCATGATTGCCGCTCCCTTTTTTGGTTGGCTTTGCCGTTATTGCCACCGTTGGTCCATTGTGGGAGTGGGAATCATCCTTTGGAGTTTGGCCAGCGCGGGATCCGGGTTGACTGGTTTGGCAAAAACCGAAGTGGACGCTGGGGCAGGCGGAATCTGGCTTTTGATTGGGACTTTTGGATTTCTTTTTGTCTCACGGTGTTTGGTGGGTCTTGGTGAGGCGGCCTACGGCCCTTCGGCACCAGCGATTCTTTCGGATCACTATGGCGAAAAAACCCGTGGAAAGGTGTTGTCCATTTTTTATGCCGCAATTCCGGTGGGAAGCGCCATGGGCTATCTGCTGGGAGGGCTTTTGGGTTGGCCCAATGCGTTTTTCTGGATGTTGCCTCCGGGTTTGATTCTTGGCTTTTTCTGTTTTTTTGCCAAAGATCCCCAACCACAATCCACCCTCAATCACTCCCCCACAAGCAACAAGGGAGCCTTTTGGGAACTTTTACGAATCCGGTCCTATGTTTTTGCGGTGGGGGGATACATTCTCTGCACCTATGCTGTGGGCGGAATTGCATTCTGGTTGCCCAAATATCTGATCACCCATCGTCAGGCGGGAGCGGAAGGGTGGGTCAACACCATGGTGGGAGGAATTATCGCCTTGTCAGGGCTTTCCGCCACACTGATTGGGGGTTGGGTCGCCGACAAAATCAGGCCTTTTCGCCCGGGAGCCTATTTCGAGGTTTCGGCAACGGGGATGCTTTTCGCCATCCCGATGTTGCTTGGGTCACTTTATGCCCCGTTTCCCATGGCATGGTTTTTTATCTTTGCTTGTTGTTTTGGGTTGATGCTCTCCACCGGACCGATCAACACCATTATGATGAATGTTGCGCCCCCGGAATACCGGGCCCAAGCGATGGCTATCTGTATCTTTGCCATCCACGCATTTGGCGATGCCATAAGCCCGCCTGTCATGGGTTGGCTTAACGACTTGGCCAGAGATCCGAATGCCGGATTTTTATCGCTGGTGGTTTTGCTTTTTGCGGGTGCGACTGTTTGGGCACTTGGTGGCAAAAGCCTCGCCACCGACATGCCCCCTGAAGGACGAAATTAACCGTTTTTAAAAAGGATTTTTCCATGGGCTGTGAGCACGGCTGCGACCACCACGATCACCACCATCATCACCAGCCGCCCCAAAAGGGTTTTGGAAGCTGGCGTCCCACGCCGGAAGATCCGCTTCTGGGAAAGAAAAGGTATGATGAGATCCTGAATATCCTCGATCAGGTCCCCGATACCATCGGCGAACAAACGGGCCCCATTGTGGACTCCCTCAACACGGTGACCCCCATCACAAGGGCCCTGGTGGAGCAGTTGGCAGCCATCCTTGTCACCCTTGAGGACTACGCGCAAAGAGGCGAGGAGCTTTCACGGGAAAATCGCGAACTCAAAGCGAGCCTGGTCGATATGCGGCTCAAGGCCGCCGCGAAACTTCGTCGCTAAAACCAGCGGCTTTTTCCGATGAATCCGCCCCTGTTTGACCTATTTTCGAATTTGGATCATCCGGTATCGCGCAAATCTCCCGAGTGCCGGAAGGATCCTGAAAAGAAACCGGTCCACCGCGGAAACCCGGGGCCAAATGGCCCCGGTTCCCCCAAATCGCCTGATAGCGGAAAAAAGCTCGAACGACTCGATCCGGTGTTCGGGGAAAGCCCGACGCCAAAGTCCAAGCTCCTTGTTGGTCCAGGGGGATTCGTCCCTTGTGCGCTCTTTTCCCGGATAAGGAAGCCATTTTCTAGCCATGGCAATCAGGGGATTCCCGCCCCAAGGTTCGCAAAAAACAGCGACGCCACCCGGGGCAAGAATCCTATTTACCTCCCGAATGGCGGATTTGGTGTCGAGGTGATGCAGGATTGCGTTACCCCAGATCCGCTGAATGGATCCATCGGCGAAAGGAAGGTTCTCTCCATCCGCTTGAAAAAAAGGGGTCCCAAACCCATTTCGAAGGTGCCGGAGCCTTCCCTCGTTGCAATAGCCCCAGGAAAGATCGGTTCCAAAAACCGTCGCGCCACGGCGGGCAAGTTCAATCGCGGCCCAACCATGCCCTGATCCAAGATCCAGGGTGGTTTGACCCTTCAGAGGTTCAAGAAGTTCCAGGCCCCGGCGAATCCAGGGCGCATGATCGAGATAAGTTTTGGCGGTATGGGCCTCGGAGGCCTCATCGATCTGTCTCGACCGCTCCAGCGCCTGTGCATCGTGGAACTCTCGTTCCTCGTTCAGGCGCCGGGTACGGTCCATTTGGGCTACCCCTTGGGAAGTGGGCAGACGCGATTAGCCCTTATATCTACCGAGCACAACAGAGCAGTTGTGTCCACCAAAGCCAAAGCTGTTGGAAAGGACATTATCCACCTTGGCCTTGCGGGCCTCATTGGGCACATAATCGAGATCACATTCAGGATCAGGATTATCAAGGTTGATCGTTGGGTGGAGCACCTGCTCGTGCAGCGACAGGGCACAGGCGATCGCCTCAACACCGCCCGAGGCACCCAACAGGTGTCCGAGCATCGACTTGGTGCTGCTGATCGCGAGTTTGCGGGCATGACTGCCAAAGACAGACTTGATCGCTTTTGTCTCTGCTATGTCGCCCAGCGGGGTGCTGGTTCCATGGGCGTTGATGTAGTCGATCTGATCGCCATTAAGGCCCGCGTCCCTCATTGCCAGACGCATGGCGTTCGAGGCGCCAGCACCTTCCGGGTGGGGAGCGGTGATGTGATAGGCATCCGCCGTCGAGCCGGTGCCAAGAACTTCCGCGTAAATGGTCGCGCCACGGCGCCTGGCGTGCTCGAGCTCCTCCAGAACGAGGGCCCCCGCACCTTCGCTAAGCACAAAACCGTCGCGATCCCGGTCGAAAGGTCGACTCGCCCGGGTGATGTCATCATTTCGGAGGGAAACGGCCTTGGCGGCAATAAAACCACCCAAACCCATCGGTGTGATAGCCGATTCGCTACCGCCCGTGATCATCACATCCGCCTGGTCATACTGGATGGCGCGAAGGGCATCTCCGATCGAGTGGGCGGCCGATGCACAAGCCGTCGAGACACATGTGTTTGGACCCGCGAATCCCAATTCGATGGAAATGTTTCCGGCGGCGGCGTTGGAGATCATTTTTGG
>CAWUOD010000177.1:0-6445 GCA_963923115.1 uncultured Singulisphaera sp. | reverse complement strand
TGGGTAATCCATCAATCGGATGATCAAACAAGATGTTTCAGCAGGTTTCCCTCATAGGGAAATCCAACCTTGCCCGGAAAGGAATTGCTTGATGGTCTGTCCAGTTTTTGGGGTCCACCCTGCCCGATTCTCTCCTGGCACTCTGGAAATCCGGCGAAGGATTGGCAGACTGAGGGGATTGGAAGGTGGCAGACCACCGGCGTGCTTTTTCGGGGGAACCCATGGACTGGCTAAACAATATCTGCTGGCTCACCGACAGCTACAAGGTCAGTCACTATCGCCAGTATCCACCCGGCACGGAAAATGTCTATTCCTATTTCGAGTCACGCTCGGGAAGCACCTATCCGGAAACCCTCTTTTTTGGTCTCCAATATTGGCTGAAACAGTATTTGGTTGGTCCGGTCGTCACCCGACAAAAAATCGATGAGGCCGATGAACTGTTCCGGGCGCATTTTGGCATGCCGATGTTTTACCGGGCCGGGTGGGAGCACATTCTCAACAAGCATGGCGGAAGGCTTCCCGTTGAGATCAGGTCGGCTCCCGAAGGCACCATTCTGGGCGAATCCAATGTGATGATGACGGTCGAAAACACCGATCCCGAGGCGTATTGGCTGACCAATTATCTGGAGACCCTGTTGGTGCAGGTCTGGTACCCCTCCACTGTGGCGACACAAAGCCGCGCGATGAAAGGTGTGATCGCCCACTACCTCGCGGAAACCGGGGACCCTTCCCTGATCGATTTCAAACTCCACGATTTCGGATTTCGCGGGGTCACCTGTCCCGAACAGGCGGCCGTTGGGGCCGGAGCGCACCTGGTCAATTTTCGGGGAACGGACACCGTCGCCGGACTGGTTTGGCTTCGAAAATTTTATCACGAACCGATGGCGGGATTTTCCATTCCCGCCGCCGAGCACAGCACCATCACCTCCTGGGGGCGGGAGCACGAAGTGGACGCCTGTCGCAACATGCTCAGGCAATATCCGACCGGTCTCGTGGCCACCGTCAGCGACAGCTACGACATCTTCAACTGTTGCGCCGAGATCTGGGGAGGGGTCCTCAAGGAAGAGGTTTTGGCGCGGGATGGGGCGTTGGTGATCCGACCTGATTCGGGCGATCCTCCCACAGTCGTCGTGAGGGTGCTTGAGATCCTCGGGGAAAGGTTCGGGGTTTCCATCAACAGCAAAGGGTATCGGGTTCTATGCCCGAAGGTTCGCGTGATCCAGGGGGATGGGATCGATTTCGCGATGTTGGGGCGCATCCTCTCGGCGATGCAGGACGCGGGTTGGTCGGCGGACAATCTGACCTTTGGCAGCGGCGGCGGACTGCTTCAGAAAATGAACAGGGACACCCAGCGCTTCGCCTTCAAATGTTCCTCGGCGCGGGTCAACGGCAAGGAACGGGATGTCTTCAAGCAACCGATCACCGACTCGGGCAAACGGTCCAAGGCGGGGCGACTGAAGCTGGTTCTGGAAAAAACTCATACCGGATCGTTTTTGAAGACGGTTCCCGCGACGGACCCGCGGGAAGATCAGATGATGGTTGTTTTCCGCGATGGGGAACTGATGGCGGATCAGACGCTTTGCCAGATCCGCGAACGAAGCGCGCAGGGGATCGCAATACCCGCTGGGGCATAAAAACGCCCCGGGGAGGCAAGTCTCCGGGGGTGTTGTGAAGATTTGCTGGCAAGCCCACAAACCCGGGCTGGCATCTCTATGCCGATTTGGTCAAAGAGGACCGGGTTGTGATTGTGACCGGGGCTTGTGGTGGTCCGGTGATGACCAATCCATGAGCGGCGACGAGGGAAGCGATCTGGACCAAAAGTTTGTCCCGGGCCTGTAAAGCGGCGGCGCCACCCCATCCGGGAACCCAGGCGTTGATGACAAGCAAAGGCCCGGTCTCACCCTGGATGACATCGACAAAAGGCGTTTTTTTCACCTTGGGGCAAAGCCCAACAAGGATTGAACGGACCTCATTTTCCAGAATTTGCGCCGTCGACTCCTCGGGCATGGAGGAAAGCGGCAAAGCCATGCGTTCGAAATGGCGATTGCGGCGGCCGAGATTTTCGACGGCCCCCTCGATGACTTTGGAGTTGGGCAGGGTTATGAGGGAACCCTTGTCGGTGCGGATGCGGGTGGAACGGTACCCCACCCGCTCGATGACGCCCTCGGCTTTTTCGAGACGAACCCGATCGCCGATGCGGAAAGGACGCTCGGAGGCAAGAAGAAGGGTGCCAAAGTAATTTTTGATCGCGTCCTGGGCGGCGAGCGACACACCCAGGGTAAGGATGCCAACGCCGGCGAGGATGCGGCCCAGAAGGTCCTCATCGCCCATTAGACGAATAAGATAGTATCCAAATCCTAGTATAAAAAACGCCTTGATGAGCCCGACGACCGTCGGCAACAACAGGTCCTGGAAGCTGCTTGAGCCTTCGGTGTCGTGTCGGTGCGAATAAAGGTCGCGTCCAAGGTCGATGAGTCCAAGCGAGGTCCAAAGAAGCAGCAGGGCCCAGATGGTCTTGCAAATGGGCAGGAGGGCGATCTCGATTTTCATGGGGAGATCAAGGCATTCGATTCCATAAAGGAGCATGGCGAAGCCGAGAATTACGCGAACCGAGGCAAGTCTTTGAAAAACCGTCCCGGAAGGGAGGGTGTTTCGCAGTTTGGACAATCCAAAAAGTACGACAAGATTGATGCACTGTGTGCCCAACCAGCCAACAATCCATGAGAGGGCGAAGCAAAGGATCAGGCCGACCCATTGCCATCGCTCCAGGCCGACGGTGATATCGCCTATGGTCATGCGGCGCCAAAACGGGCTCATCCGGAGATGCATCCATACGGCGGGACATTCGAGGAAGGTGGGCCCCTCCCTGTACCAATAGGCAATCCTGTCCTTGGGATCGGTTTCCCTTGGATAGGCGTTTTGCACCTCCTCAAGGATATCAAGGCCGATGACTTTGTGGAAAAGGCGCTCGCAACGGGCGAGACTGTCCGCCGAGAAGAGCCATTTGTCCTTTCGCGGACCATCCGCCATGCGCGATATCACAAGGGCGTCGCCTTTCTCATCGCGGTAGGGGGTCCAGCGTCTGCCATCGGGCAAATTGGAGATGAGTTGGGGGATGTTGAACCGCCTGGTCGTGGTGGAGATGGTTTGTCCGGAATAGACATTTTCATGATCGAGAATATAGCGGATCTTCCAGGCGAGTCTGGGGGCGATGGTATCGCGGGCGGCGAGGGGAATATCCGAAAGGTCGAGGCAATCGATCGCGGATTTGATTTCGGACGGGTTGAATTGCGATTGGTACATCGACCATTCAAAAGCGGTGAAGGTATTTCTCGGCGTGTCCTGGTCATGCAGTTTTTCACGGGCATTTTTCATTCCCGGCCCGAGTTTGGAAAACATGTCGGGCATCCGGATCAGCGTGTCGAAATCGAATTTCCAGGAGCCGTCCTCGGTCCGCCTGAGGGTGACCTCGGCGCCGTTGGGCCCTTTGAGTGTTTGGGGATCATCATTCCAGACATCCGAAACGACGGTGGTGTCCAGTTCGAAGCTTCGAAGAATCGCGTCAAGCATGACACCCGCGCGACCTGCCCGTAAATTCACTCCCATCCTTTTCCTCGCCGGCTCGAGGTCCAGACATCCTTCGAGGGTTTTGCTCGCCTTGTTGGTCACCCGGGTCCGTTCAATCTCCTTGAAGAAGGAGTCGAGTGTGGCTTTTGGTGTTTCCAGACCGACCGGAAGCCCCTCGGGCCTTTTGTTGGAATCGAGGATTTCTTCGCCCTTTTTTGACTTTTGAATGACCCGCTCATCCCTCAGGACCGAATCGTCAAGGGCCAGCCCCAACCGCGCCCATCGTGGATCGGGGGGTAAATTGCGCATGGTTTGGAGGAGTGTGGGTATCGACTGGATCGTGCTGCGGTCGAACACCCACCCTTCTTTTCCATCGGTCGGGCTGGCTGTGCGGGAGAGCGAAATCATACCCTGGGGGGAAGCGAACCAGGTGAAGCGTGGCCCGTTGGAGTCGTTGGGAAACTCGTTTGAAAAGAGAAACCCGCATCGTTGGATGACAAATGCAAGTTGGCGGGCGATGCCCGGCCCTTCCATAATCCAGCGCCTGGAGGTGTAGCCGGTGGAATCTATACAGTTGGAGGCATCAAGGAAGTCCCCCCGGGCAATGGCCGCGCGAAAGGTCCTTGCGGTCGCCTCGGGACTTTGCCGACCATCGGTCATTCCCTTGACCTGCCCTCCCATCGCCGAACGCAACGGGGTCAGGTCACGACGCATTTCGGGAATGGCCTGGATCGTTTCGGCGTCGAATTTCCACCCGTCTCCGGGGATCGCCCGCATGGTGATCTGGAAGTCTTTTTCCTTGAGAAGGATAAAGGAGTCGCCTTGGGGCTTTTCGGGGGCGGCGAAATGGGAAATATCAAAGTGGTCGAGCACCTCGAAGAGATGCACGGCCGCCAATGCCAAACTGTTTGGGTCCGTCATCGAAGCCCGATTGTCCAGGCACTGCGCGGCGGTTGCGAGGAGGTCGGGGCGAAAATCGGCCCCTTCAATCGCGAAGTAAAAGGTTTCCAGCAGTTTGCGCGGGTTTTCACGGGAAAGGACCATGTCCATGTTGACCGGGCGCATGGTTTTCGGGCCGATCGACTTGGATGGGGCGGCGCCGGGTGCTTTAGCGGGGGGTGCTTTATCCGCAATATTGGGAGTATTGGCGGGATTTATTGGCCCCCCGGTACCAGAAGTGGCGGGAAGGGGGGCAACGGTGCCTGGAGGGGGAGATGTGGGCCCCTGGGCTGTTGCCAAGGCCACATAACAACACAAAAGTCCGAATAATCCCAGCGTCTGTGATTTGGCCAAACGCATTGCATCACCTCGTCTATATGTAGCTATCTCAATCAAAAAACGAAAGGGGCACCTTGGCGGACACATTGGAACAAATTCGGCGGTTCGCCGAAATACCGATCTGGATTAGGATGTCCTTTAAGGGGTTGCATGGTCATTGGGGGAATGAAACATGTCACGCGGTTTGTGGGTCGTTTGCTTTACTTGCGCGTTCGGGGTGTGTTTGGCTTTTTCGTCACTTCAGGTGTCGAATGTGGCTTTGGCTTTTCCGGAAACCGAAAAGTATCAAACCCCTTATTCCGTGAAGCTTCCCTGGTCGGCTGAGGAGCTTATTCCGGACATCCTCAGTGGGCCCCGCGGGGAGGCCCAGGAGGAGTCCGAAACACCATTCCGGGAATGGAATTCCCCAAGCCTGAAAAAAAAGCTTGGTTCCTGGGGTCCGCGTCCGCGCAAATTTGCCCCCCCAGAACACGCCAACGGAAAATCCCCGGAATGGGAGCGGGCGCGGGTGATCGCCACGGCGCTTCGGTATCAGGGGTATGCCTATCGCCACCACCACATCCCCGACTGGAACCCGCCGGAGGGGTATCACACCCCTGAGAAAGGCGAAACCAAACATGCCGGGAAGGGACTCGACTGTTCGAATTTCACATCGTTCATTTACAACCAGGGTCTGGGCATTTCCCTCAATTCGGATGTCCACAAGCAGGCGGAAATCACCGCCGCGCCGGTTCATGGATCGTCACGAACGATCCGCATACGGACCATTCCGGGACAAGGATCGGTGGAGGAATGGCAAAAGGCGCTCAAACCCGCCGACCTGATTTATGTCCGAAGCAACGCGGGAAAGATTTCCCATGTGATCATGTGGCTTGGGGAATGGGGGCAATCGCCTGATGGAACGCCCCTCATCATCGATAGTCACGGGGCCGAGGTAAAAGATTCCAACGGGGTCCAGATCCCAAGCGGCATCCGGATTCGCCCGTTTCGTCCGGGATCGTGGTATGCCAAAAGTTCCGACCACGCGCACCGGATCCTGGGGGAGTAGACAGGATGTGGCCTGGAATAAAGAAGACAATAAAAGATCTTATTCTTCGCCAAAGCCTTCATCGACCCGGACGATTTTTCCATCAAAGAGTTCGACCGCGCGTTTGACAACAGGGTTGCGTTCGGCGCGGGCCATCGCTTCGCGGGCGGCGCTTACCTGTTGCTTGTCGATGGTCGCGACGACAGGGGCATCGGGCGCGGCCACATCGGGAACGGACCCATCGCGTTCAAAGCGGATGGAGCATTCATCGCCTGTCACCGTTTTAAGCGCTTCTTCGACGCGTTTAATCCGTGGACCTTCGTTGCAATAGGACCAGGAATTTTCGAGACCGGCGCCAAAGGTGAGAATAATGGCACGCTCCCCAAGGAGCCTGGGAGTGCCACGGCGAAGTTCCTTTTCGTGGAGCCCTCCCACGGCCGAAAGGGTTTCGGCCCAGACCGAAACAAGAGAATCGGCATCGAGCGCCAAGCCCAGTTGGCTCGGAATCTGGGGTGGGGCGGGTGGAGTGGAACGGGGCGAAGAAGCCGCCGCGGGGGTTTCAGGTGGCTTCAG
>CAWUOD010000176.1:0-6457 GCA_963923115.1 uncultured Singulisphaera sp. | reverse complement strand
CCTCCAGCGTGAGGCCCCAAAGCTCCGCAAGGGTCATCGCGGTGAAGGCGACATAGGCCGGTTCGTTCCTTTTGCCCCTTTTGGGAACGGGGGCCAAATATGGAGCGTCCGTTTCAACCAGTATCCGGTCCCGGGGCAGGCCCTTCGCCACATCCCTGAGCGATTGCGCGTTTTTGTAGGTGAGCACTCCGGAAAAGCTGATCATCAGCCCAAGGTCCAAACATACCTGCGCAAAGGTCGAATCGCCTGAAAAACTGTGCATCACCCCCCGCACCGGCCCCGCATTTGCCCAGACTTCCCGAAGAAACGAAACCATATCCTCCACCGCCTCCCGGCAATGAATGACAACAGGCAAATCGAGCTCCCGGGCAAGGTTCAAATGCTTTCCAAAATAGTCCAATTGCTGATCAAAAGGAGTATCGTTCCAGTGCCGATCCAGCCCCGTTTCTCCCAACGCAACGGCCTGGCCTGAACGGGCCAACGCCTCGACCATCTCCCATGCTCCGGGAGGTTCCTTGGCAATATGGTTGGGATGAATTCCGGTGGTGGCACGAATCTTCACGGGATCGTTCTTTGAAGGGTCGGCCAAATTACCCTTCGGGGAAAATCGGTCACAAAGCCTTTGACTCGAAGCGGCATCGACCGCCACCGCAACCGCGTATCCCACACCAGAGGCCCGGGCCTGGCGAAGGACCCCCGCCAGATCCGAGGAAAGCTGGTCATCATCCAGATGGCAATGTGTGTCAAATAGCATTTGGAAAGGATATTGTCAGCCGACCGTCTTTAACACACCAAACCTGATTTGCCCCTCGTGTTTCCCTTTTCAAAATACGCATTCCGGGCCTACTCCAAGGCATACGAAACAAACCACCCCGATCCGACCGATTCTTGTGGGATGAATCGGAAGGACCGGGGTGGGAGGAGAGAGCGGCCCAAACTTCCCTTAGTTGGGAAGGATTTTTTCCTCTCCGGAAGTTCCGGGGCTTGCTCCGGAAACCTGAGGGACCGGTTGGGTCGCAATTTGCAGAGCTTCCCATTCGCTAATGGGGTGCTTGACGCTTTCGGGTTCGCCGTGCCAGCGCCATCCCGCCAAGGTTGACTCGTCAAACAAATCGACGATCAACCAGGCGAGCCGTTTGTTGTTTACCACCGGCAAAAAGGCAATCCCCTTGTGCATGGGTCCGGGAACCGCTCCAATTGCCGCCATTTCGGAGACCGCTTCCACAATCCGGTTGTGGTTGGATTCCAGACTCGTTTTTTGGGCTTCCATGTCCAAAAGAATTTTGGTGTCGGCTTTGCCGTGCCGGTGCTCCAACTTGTTCAGACGGTGGGCCGCCGCGGCATGGTCCAAATAGGCCTCACGCAACGAGCCCAACACTTGTCGAAGGTATCTTCCGGCCAACCTTGCCCGCTCCAAGGTCCATGGATTCAGTCGAATCATTTCGCGGGAAGTATTCTTGCCGGGTCGCTTCATGGCCCTATCCTCCCCCTGGGTCGGCCTGGGTATGGAACAGATCCGATTGGAAACCCCACTGATTCCCTTGATTCGTGTCTGTCACCACACTTTCAGCTTTCGCCTGGGTGTGTTACGAAGGATGTTTCCCGCGGGATCGATCAAAATGTCACAAAACCAACAATTTTTCTTTGTTACCCGACACACCAGATGATCCAACACCGATTTACCACTTCTATCCGAACCGAAAATCAGGAATTTGTGTCCTGAAATCGCTCCCTGGGCCAAAGAAACCACAGACCAAGAACTCCCGCAAGTGGTGCCAAACCCGTCAGGGCGATTTTCATCGGATAAGCATCATGGATGGCGTGTTTGAGGGCCTCGGCGCCGTCCATTCCCAAACTCACCAATCTTTCCACCTCGGCATCCTGGCTTGTTTGAATGGCCCAACCCATGAACCTTTGCATCAAAAACAACAATACCCAGTTCCAGGCCGCCAGAATTCCCGTCAGGATGCCCTGTCGATTTGTCGTCAGGTCCTGGGAAAATGCGAAATAGATGGGAAATACCCCAAGGGATCCAAGCCCAAGGATAAGCAGGCTTGGAAAAAAGACCCAAGGCGATTCGATCAAAGCAAGGGGAACACTCGCCATGGTCATGATCGAACAACCAAAATAGACCCAAAATCTTGATCCAAATATTCCCATGGACGGGGCGAAAAGGCGGATGAGAAATCCGGTCAAAAGCGCGCCGACATCCGCCGCGATAAAAAAGAATGTGAAAACCCCGGCTTGCTCATTCTCGGAAAACCCCCGCCCCTCCCGAAGGTAAAGTGGCAGCCAGGTCCGGAAAAGATGCCAATTGGCGTTAATCGCAAAGACCATTATCGCCAAACACCAAAACCTCCTGTCCTTCAAAAGCCAAAAAAAGAATTCCCCTAACCGCATCCCCTCAGCGTCCTCGCTTGCATCCATCACGGGTTGCCCCAGGGGGTATCTCCAAAGAACCACCCCCCATGCGATTGCCCAGCCAAAACCCAAAACCCCAATAAATTGAAACGCGGCGGACCAGCCAAAATTATGGCTAAGCCAAACGACCGTAAACGGTGTGACAATCGACCCAAGTGCGGTGCCTGATTGAAACATCCCATTACCCAAAACCCTGTCCCTTGGATCAAGCAACTTTTTTGTGATCACAATGCCGCAGGACCAGTTCGCCGCCTCACAAAACCCCAAAGCGCTTCGACACAGGACCAATCCCTCATAATCCCGCACAAATCCGGTGGCAAATCCCGCGAGGGACCAGAGCACCACACCAATGGGATAAATTGGTACCGGGCCATAGCGATCGACGATAACTCCCCAAACAATGGCACCCAAGGCATAAGCGATTCCAAACATCGCCTCGGCGTTGCCATACGCCAGTTTGTTAAAATCGAGCGCTTTCATCAATTCCGGAGCAAGCTGGTTAAGCGTAAGGCGATCGGCGTAATTGATCGTTGTCGCAAGCAAAAGAAGAACGCAAATCAGGAAGATGTGGGATCGCGGGCGGGCGTCCGGAGTGATCATGTGGCTCTATTCATTAATGCCAAGGCGAAATCTTTTGGGGAGTTGGGTCAATTTAGCCTGTCTGCCCCAGAGGAAAATCCCCCTTGGAGGAAAAAGCCGCGTGGGGGGATTTTGAAAAAGTTGCCTCAATCCCGGAGGCCCGGATATCCCTTGATGGTTTTTATGCCGAAAAAAGAGGAATTCGCCGAACAAGGAACATCTTGACCCAGAAGTTATTCAGGAAAATCCATGGGTATGAAAAAGGTCGACCCAAACACTTTTGCCCCGGGCCCCAAGCCAGGAACCGTAAAGGCCCCGACTGGAAAAGTCCTTGATATCCCGCCTGGTTGGTCACTGCTTGAACCCGGTGACGCCGCCCTGACAAGACGGGTCAAGGCGGCGGGAGACTATTGGTTGGTTCAGGAAACCAAAGGGCGGCGGGTCTTTTCCCACGGAGTCTGGGCGCCCAGGGAGACCATCGAAAGGTTGATTGCGGAACGCAATCAGGAAACAGCCACCGAAGCCTATGCAAAACGAAAAGCGACCGACGCGCGAAGGCGAGAAAAGGTACAGGCGGAGTATGTGGATGATTTTTTTGGTTCCGTGGTAGCTTTTTTGGCATTTCACCCGGAACACACACCCCTTGCCGAACGATTTGCCCAAGCGGTGACAGACCACGCAACCCCCGTGGGAAGCGGAACCGTAGCGAGAACCAAACGGATCCCGGTCGAAAAAAGGGCCGAGGCGGCGGTAATCGCATGGATGCGCCATCAAACCACAGGATATGACACCATGATCATTCCGCGCGTAAAAGGAAAACGGCGGGAGGTCCGTCGTATGCTGGCCAGGCGATCCCAGGATCTGCTCTCGAGGTACCGAAAGGGGGAACCCATTGACCCGGGCTGCCCGCTTAAAAAAGCACTCGAAAAGCAAAAAAACACGAAACCCCATGCGAATGAGACGCCCTCTTAACCGATCCGGAACCTTTTTTCGATAAAAAATCAACGAACTATGGACGATGGACCTGGTTTCTCCTTGACGAGGGGAGGCTAGTGGCCAAAGATATACCTATTACACGATGCTGAAAATTTAGGAAAACCGGGAGGTTTGGCTTGGCGGTCGCGGACAAAACCAACAAGGATTCGGTCACCAAGGCCACACTTCCGAGCGCCCTCGAGCGCGCCTGTGTCGCCGCCCGCGTCGCGGATCAAAACAAGGGTAGGGATATTCTGGTTCTGGACATGCGTCCCGTGACCACCATTTACGATTATTTCGTGATCTCCACCGGCACAAGTCGGCGCCAGATCCACGCGATCGCCGAAGAAACCGACTCCGCCCTCACCCGATTGGGTGACAAGCGATATTCCATTGAGGGCTATCAGGTCAGCAAATGGATCCTGGAAGACTTTGGCGATATCATCGTTCATGTCTTCGATCCGGACACCCGCAAGTATTACGAGCTTGAGGAACTCTGGTCGAATGCCCCCCGCGTAGACTGGGCCAATGTTCCGCTTTCACCCAAAATCATGGGTGCCCTCTAACTTATTGCCCATTGGGTTTTTCGCCGCATCTGCCCCCACGATCTTTGTGGTGGGCATGGCCGCCAGCGAATGGGCTATAGGTCGGTTTGCCCCCTGGATCCGTTCCCGGGCGACCTTGGCCTGGCGCTTTTTTGGGAAACTTCGAAAAACTATTGTTGGATGTTTGGTATGAACCTTTTGGAAGTGTTGCGGGGAAAATTTTACCAGGCGCTTGAGGGCTGGGCTCCGGATCCGGCCACGGCGGCGGCACTGGTGAAACCCGCGACCGATTCGAAATTTGGCGACTACCAGGCAAACGCCGCTATGAGCCTTGGCAAAGCGCTGGGGAAGCCTCCCCGCCAGGTCGCCGAGGAGCTGGTTTCCCGCCTGAAGTGGGATGACATTCTTGAAAAGCCGGAGATCGCCGGCCCTGGTTTTATCAACCTGAAATTCAAAAAAGAATACCTGGAGAGTCTCCTTTCCAAAGCCGCCGTTGACGGCCGGATAGGCATCGCTCCCGTCGCCAAACCCGGCCGGTATATCATCGACTTTTCCGGACCAAATGTCGCCAAACCCATGCATGTCGGCCATTTGCGGAGCACCATTCTTGGCGAATCCCTGTCCCGATTGCTCCGTTTTCTTGGTCATGATGTCATCACCGACAACCACCTTGGCGACTGGGGAACCCAGTTCGGCATCCTGATCCACGGCTACCGAACCAAACTCGATCCGGATAATCTGAAGAAGAATCCGGTCGCGGAACTTGCCCGGCTTTATGTGGAGGTGAGAAAAGATTTCAAATCCCCGGGAGATGAGGACGAGGGAACTCCCGGCGATCCCGTCCAGGATGCCTGCCGCCTGGAAACCGCCAAGCTCCATCGGGGCGATCCCGAAAACATCGCGCTCTGGCAAAAATTCATGCCCGCCTGTCTCGAGGAAATCGAGGCGATCTACTCGCGCCTTGATGTCCATTTCGACCATGTGCTGGGCGAAAGCTTCTACCAACCCATGCTCGAGGGGGTTGTCGAGGACCTGTTGGCCAAGGGGATAGCCCGGGAAAGCCAGGGCGCGGTTGGCGTATTCCTGACCGAGGAGGGCCCCCCTTCGCTGATCCGAAAAAGTGATGGCGCCTTCACCTATACCACCACCGATCTGGCCACCATCGACTACCGCATACGCGAATTTCAGCCAACAGACATCCTTTATGTTGTGGATAGCCGACAGGCGCTCCACTTTCAAAACCTGTTTGAAACCGCGAGGCGCTGGGGACGGACTGGAACAGACCAGGGCCCCCGTCTGGCACATGTGGCTTTTGGTTCGGTGTTGGGCTCTGACCGCAAACCAATCAAAACACGCGATGGAAAAGCCGTCGCAAACCTCGATCAGCTTTTGGACGAATCCGTGAGACTCGCCGGAGAAATCTTCGACGCCAATAAAGCCGAGGACGCCGACCTTTCAACACGGGCCTCCGTGACCGAGGCGGTGGGCATCGGCGCCGTCAAATACGCCGACCTGAGCCAAAACCGCACAACCGATTATGTCTTCTCCTGGGAGAAGATGATGGCGATGGAAGGAAACACCGCGACCTACATGCAATATGCCTATGCACGCTGCCAAAGCATTCTGAAAAAAGCGGGCATCACCCCCGAAACCATCGACAAGAACGCGCCCATTCATCTCGACCAACCGGAAGAGCGCGCACTGGCCATGCAACTTTTGCGCATGGAGGAAATCCTCCTGGTTGCGGCAACGGACCTCAGACCAAATGTCATCACCGGGTATCTTTGGGACCTGGCCAAATCGTACAGCGTCTTTTTCCAAAATTGCCCCGTGCTAAAGGCGCCTCCCGGGATTCTTCCGTCCAGGCTTCTGCTTTGCTATCTCGTTGCGAGAAGCCTTCGCCTTGGTTTGAACCTTCTTGGTATCCGTGTCATTGA
>CAWUOD010000175.1:0-6485 GCA_963923115.1 uncultured Singulisphaera sp. | reverse complement strand
TACACAAGGAGTATCGTCGGCAGCGTCAGATGTGTATAAGAGACAGTGCGAGCGCCATTTGCCCCACCACGCTTGTCGCTACCGCGGAAGGTGGAAGCCGACGCCCATGCGGTGGAAACGAGTTGGGAGGTGGTGAGTCCCGATTCAAGGATCTTCGCTTTCAGGGCAGCGATGTCCTGCTCGCCGATCAGTTTGTGATTGACGACGGGAACCGGGTCCTGCCAGAGTTGCGCCTCAGGGACCTGGGGTCCAAGACAACGCGATACAGGGCCCATGTCGCGATGGGTGAGCTTGTACCAGGCCTTGGCGAAGGCGGCGGCAAACTCCTTGGGGTTTTCGTGATAGCGTTTGGAAATTTTGGCATAAGCCGGATCCATCTTTAGCGCGATGTCCGTAGTGAACATCATCGGGGCATGGGACTTTTTCGGATGATGGGCATCCGGAACTGTCTCTTTGGCATCCTTGTCCTTTGGGGTCCACTGCTGGGCTCCCGCCGGGCTTTTGGTGAGTTCCCATTCATAGCCAAAAAGATTGTCAAAGTAACCATTGGACCATTTGGTTGGCGAGGTTGTCCAGGCTCCTTCGAGGCCGCTGGTGATGGTGTCGGCACCATTGCCTTTGCCGAACTTGTTTTTCCAGCCAAGACCTTGCTCGGCGATGTCGGCGCCTTCGGGTTCCGGTCCGACATTTTTGTCCGGGTTCGCGGCGCCATGCGCCTTTCCGAAGGTGTGGCCTCCCGCGATCAGGGCGACGGTCTCTTCATCGTTCATCGCCATCCTGGCAAAGGTCTCACGGATATCCTTGGCGGCGGCGAGGGGATCGGGCTTTCCGTTGGGGCCTTCGGGATTCACATAAATTAATCCCATCTGCACCGCGGCGAGGGGCTTTTCGAGTTTCCTGTCGCCCGTGTAGCGTTTGTCGCCCAGCCATTTGCTTTCCGGTCCCCAGTAGATGTCTTCCTGTGGTTCCCAGACATCTTCGCGGCCACCCGCGAATCCAAAGGTTTTGAACCCCATGTTTTCCAAAGAGACATTGCCCGCCAAAACCATCAGGTCCGCCCAGGAGATCTTTTGGCCGTATTTCTGCTTGATCGGCCACAAAAGGCGACGGGCCTTGTCCAGATTGGCGTTATCGGGCCAACTGTTCAATGGCGCGAAGCGTTGGGTCCCGTAGGATGCGCCACCCCTGCCATCGCTCACGCGGTAGGTTCCCGCGCTGTGCCAGGCCATGCGAATGAACAGCGGGCCATAGTTTCCATAATCCGCGGGCCACCAGTCCTGGGAGGTGGTCAATAGGGTATTGATGTCCTTCTTTAATGCCTCAAGATCGAGTTTTTTGAACTCTTCGGCATAGTTGAAACCCGGGTTCAACGGGTTGCTCTTTGTCGAGTTCTGATGCAGGATTTGAAGGTTCAACTGGTTGGGCCACCAATCCTTATTGGACAAAGACCCAGCCGCAGTGTGGCGTTTGATGGACGCAATCCCGCTCATCACCGGACACTTGCTCATTTCCTCGGCAACCGCTCCATCCGGTTTGGCAGGTTGCGATTTTTGCGATTTATGAATTTCACTTTGTGCTTGTACATTTGGCGCAAGAACCGAAGAGGCAAGACACCAGATCGAACAGCTTTTCAGAACACGGGCAAATCGCGATTTTCCGGTCATGATCTCTCCTTGGTCAAGAGCAAGTCAACAGCCGCAAACGGCATAAAAAAACCCACCCACCACCGACCCAATGACAGGCGATCCCCAATGGGACCGGGGAGGATTCAGGATGCCAAAATAACCTTCAAAAAAATACTCCTGCAAACGGGCGACTGGCCGGGCAAATCCGGCACCTGCACCTTGGTCAATTCCATTCCTAAGCGATGTGTTGGAATCCTTCCAATGGATTTGACGCAAAGTACCAAAGTTGGAACAGTAGGCGGATCCCCCACCCTGATATTTCCCCGGGAATCGGCGGAATCCTTAAGGATGGGTCCTTCACGAGGACTAATTGAACCAGAAACCAAAACCAATGATCCCCCAGGCGCCACCAAATGCGCTGTCAAGTTTCCGGAAAAGCCGTGGATCGGCAAATTTGGTGATCGTTCCGGCTTCCAGATAGGGTGTGGCTCCGGGTCCCTGAATCCACTCGACTAGATCAAAGGTTTGGGGCTCTGTGAAAACACGCCGAAAGTTCACACCCTTGAAGTTTACACCATTGGAGTTCACACCATTGGAGCCTGGCTTCCCCCGCCAAAAGGGTATCAGCATTTTTCCCTGGAGGACCTGTTCGGCTTCCGTGAGGGTTTCCAACCAGGTGTCAATCATTTCACGGGTGATCTTGATGCCAATCACCGAGGTTTGTTTCGGGTTGGGAAGCCATTCATTATCATCGTCGGTTTCCGCAAGGATGTGTTTCCATTGCTCCTTGCCCTGCGCAACCGCCGCTTCCATATGGGCCAAAGCGGCCTTGGTTCGGGCGGATTCCTTTACCGGAAGACGGATAAGCTGATGAAAAAAGGAAATCACATCGGAAATAACGGGGAGGTTTTCCAAAAAGTTTGAGTCCAGGGCGCTTCTGTCTTCAAGGAGAAAGGCATGGGGTGTTTCCACTTTTTCAAATAGTAAATGGGCGGAACATTCGAATGCCTTTTTGCCATCCACCGACAACAGGATTTCACCGATCGCCGAGAGAAGATGACAATAGCCCCGCAACCAACAGACATCGCCCCGGTCAAACCCGATTGTGAATTTTTCGGACTTTTTGGACATTTCCGATCCGGGCCCATCGATTCGACCAAAAAGAAACGCCGCGCTGATGGGTTTTCCCTGGCCAAAGGGATCCATTTTGATTTGCCCGACCTGAAGGGGGAGTTTGACATTGGGGTCGTTAATTTGCGCAAGGGTGGCTTCCACCCTGGCAAGATCATCCACAAAGGCTTGAACCATTTGCCTTGCACCCGAATAGGTAAGTTTTTCCGGGTTGGGATTTTGCGGGAGAAATTCCCTGATTTCGGCTGGTGGGCGCAGAAAGGCCTTTTCCGTCCGGAGACCAAATTTGTAAAAGCTGCCGCCAACATGTTCGAAAGTCTGGATGAACTGGATGACACCCAGTCCAAACCGCGCCTGGTCATCCCTGGGTTCAACCCTGAGGCGCTCATCCAGGGCCATCGAGCCTTCGCTCAATTTGCCTTCAAGCAAATACTTCGCCGCGAGAGGCGCCTGCCCCTTGGCTGTTTGCGGACCCATGGACAAAAGGACCAACAGGCCAAACGCAAAACCGGGTTGCAGGAGCTTGCCCATGGTCAATTCCCCTTCATGGTAACGGATAAGGAAACCCAATGGCCATCACATGGAATCCATTGCGCAAATCGTGGCCTGATTGTGCCATTATACTGTTTGATCCTTGAAGATAGACAACCATCCTTCACGAAACAGCGACCCGGCAATCAAGCCGTCCCGGGTTTCAAACCACCAATCCCATGAAAAGCTATTTAGCCACCCTTTTGGGATAGTTTTCCAAACAAATCAAAAAAAACAGGAGGCATCCCTATTTTTTTGCCAACCAGGCTGTTTTCCGGAAAATTCGGCGACAGGAAAATAAAATGGAAATACGAGGGTTTTTGATCAGCCAGGCTGACTTTCGCTTTGTCACACATATTTGGCCCAATATGCTAAAACTACTTTTGACAGTTATGATTTCGTTTTTTCTTCCGATACTGGTGTTCGCGGAAGATCGTGTCAGTGCGCCGAACAGGTCCTGGGCAAAACCGATCGAACTGCGATCCAAGAAATTGATCGATGCCGGAATCTACACCATGGATTCCCAGGTGAACGCGACATGGTTGGCCGACCATCCCGAATTCACGACGAAACATCCTTTCGACGGCATTGCCATTCGCCTTCCCCTCAACCAAAAATGGTGCAAAAAAGAAGGTTTCCCGGTTGGGACCAAGTTGGATGATGTTCTTTGGAAAACCCGCCTTGTTTCCGACGAAGCTGTGGCTGATGCCATCGCGGATCTTAACAGGACCAATTGGGGACAATTGACGGACAATTTTTTATGGTGGAACCTGCGTGGGGGCAAAGGACAAATTCGAAGCGTGGATTTGGAGTCGGATGAGGATTGGAAGTTGATGGAACAAAATGCCGGTCTCCTCGCCCGGGTTTGCAGGGAGGGAAAACTCAAAGGTCTCCTTTTTGACACCGAACAATACAGCGCCTTTCCGGGAACGAAGACCCACTACCCATTTGGCAAAGCCAAACCGGAAATAATCCACAAACGGGGGAAGGCTCTGATGAAAGCCTTGCAAAAAGAATGTCCGAACATTGTTATTTTATTTACCTTTGCCTGGTCTCCAGACCTGGATAAAGCAAGTTTCCTGGCGGGAGTCAAACATTTCATCAATGGGATGCTTGAGGGAATTGAAGGCGAAGCACGCCTGGTTCACGGTTATGAGAATACCTTTTATTTCGGTCAGGTCGCGGGAAGCCGGTTCACGAAGGATGGCTTCAGGGGGGACAGGGCACGGTATGAGGAGACCGCGGCTTCGATGCGTAAATGGAGCTCCTTTAGCCACGATCCCACCAAATTTTCCAAATATGTGCGGGTGGGTATGGCGGCATGGCTTGAAAGCGATCCATGGAACCTGTGGAGCGGATGGCCAAGCGGCACAAAGGATTCCATATGGTCAAATGTGCCCTTGGCTCTTGCCACAAGTGAGGAGTATGTCTGGTGCTGGTCCGAACACACCAACTTTATGCACACGCTCACCGATCCGGTCAAAGGGCAAACCGGTTTGAATCCCTTCCTTGCTTCACTGACAAATCAGACTTTCAACACAGGCAAGGAGGCGGTGACCCAGATTACCGAAAGATTTGAAACCGATCCGTTGGCCAAAGGATGGTATTTTGATTTTGACATGCTGGATGTGGCGCGCAGCAAAAATGGCGACCAAAAGATGCCTGTTTTACTCCCCGAGGGGGTCCCTTACCGCTGGAATGCCAATAAAAAACAGTTGGAGGTGGGGAGCGCATGGACTCGTGGACCAGATGGCAAGGAAACCGCGAAACACGAAAAACAAAGGCGCCGATTTGTCCACCCGATCAAGGACAGCCTGGCGAAAGGAAAAGCGGAATTCGATTTTTCCGTCACGAACTTTGGAGAAGACCCAAACAACCCAATCATCATCGGATTATTTCACTCGGATAAACCGGCGAATCAATCCTCTGTCTCGATACAAATCCGGGGATCGGACAACGCCTCGATAATGGTTTCAGGCACTCTGGGCCATCGTGAGGTGAAAGTACCGGAAAAACTGAAAGCAGGACAGAAATATCGCTTCACCATCACATGGAATATCCCGAAAAAAACCATGGAAACGAGGCTTTCAAGCCCTGATAATAATCTCGTGCTTGCGGATTTACTTTGGGAATTCCCGGGAGAGCCATTAGGCATAGGGTTTGATGAAATGGGAATTGCCCAAACCGATTGGACAAACACGGAAACCCAGCCCTTAAAAGCGTATTCCTACCAGATAATCCGGGTGGATTTTCAAGGCAATTAGACCACTTTTTGGACATCCGGGAGCAACATCAACATGAACAAATATCTTTTACCTATTGTTTTGGCCTTAATCAACTTTCAAAATTTCCGCGCAGCCGACCCGGACTATCAGAAAGAATGGAAATCCTGGCGCGAAAACCGGGAAAAGAAACTACGCGCTGATAATGGTTGGCTCACCCTTGCGGGACGCTATCCCCTCAAACCGGGAAAAAATACTTTTGGAACGGGAAAGGATAATGATGTGGTTTTTCCCCAGACGCTAAAGGGAACCGGACCTGATCGACTCGGAGTTCTGCATGTCGATGAAATCGCCAAACAGGTCAAACTTCGCCTGGCGGATGGTGTGACCATGGTTGCCGGGGACAGGGAATTCACTGGGGAAAGGTTTTTTGATACGGATAAAGCGGACTGGGTTGGGTTGGGCCGGTTCAGGATGCACATCATCGTAAGGGAAGGAAAGTTTGTTTTGCGCCTGGCCGACAATGAATCCTCCGTGAGGAAAAACTTTCCCGGCTGTCAATGGTATCCAGCTGATGAAAGATACCGGACAGAGGCGACCTTCATTCCCTATCCTCCCGGCAAGACAATACCCATAGTCAATGTCCTGGATCAGGTTTCCCATCAACCCTGTCCGGGTTATGCCGAGTTCAAACTCCAGGGGCAAACATTGAGGCTGGACGCGATAGCGGAGGGAGCGGGTTTGTTCTTTGTGTTTCGTGACAAAACCGCGGGGGACACCACCTATGGTTCTGCCCGCTTTATCACGGTCGATTTGAAACCTGTGGACAATGGAACCTTCACTCTCGACTTCAACAAGGCGTACAACCCGCCTTGCGCCATATCGGAATTCACCACTTGCCCAACCGCGCCTGACCAAAATGTCCTGCCAATTCGAATCGAGGCGGGAGAAAAATACACGAAAAGGTAATTTTCCT
>CAWUOD010000174.1:0-6496 GCA_963923115.1 uncultured Singulisphaera sp. | reverse complement strand
GTCGACTTTTGCGGTTTTGGTTCATTGCCATGTACCTTTATCCAATGTTATTCCGCCAAAGTCTGGAGATTCTCCTGCTCAACAACGAACTTTCACCCATTAAAAGGCTGGCCAAGCGCCTGAAACCATTTCCCAAAGCCTGAATTTGTTGATGAGCGATCCATGCCTGATCAAAATGAAACCACCATCGCAAACAATAACCGGAATGAAAGCCGGCAGGATCAAACCACCTTTTTGACGGGTGGGAATGATAAAAATATCACTTTGCCCCTTACCGGCGGGGAAACCATCAATTACCCCGAAAACAACCCCCAAAACGACAAAAGGGGGGACACGGATCCGGTGGATTTGCCTCCGGGGTATGTTTTTGATGGAAAAATTGCCTCAGGTGGCATGGGAATTGTCTATCGGGCCCAACAAAAATCATTAAACCGGGCTGTCGCGCTCAAGATGATACTCATGCGGGGCGCGGCCACCCCGGAGGTGAGGCAACGCTTTGAGGTGGAGGCCCAGGCCCTTGGGAAGCTTAGCAATCCGGGAATCATTCAGGTCTATGATCACGGCGAGCATCAGGGCAATCCGTTTATTGTGATGGAGCTTTGCCACGGCGGGAACCTGGCCAATTTGTTGGTGCGTCGCCAGGTGGCTCCCCGACAGGCGGCGCTATTGGTTGCTTGCCTGGCTGATGCGATGGAGACAGCCCACCACGCGGGAATTGTGCATCGGGATCTCAAGCCTTCCAACATCCTGATCAAGGAACCGGTTGAATCCATCGACACTCTCCAACCCGGTCAAATGCGAATCGCGGATTTCGGACTCGCGAAACAGCTCGACACCGAGGACGCGGGGGTGACTAGGGCCGGACAACTTGTGGGCACCGCCAATTACATGGCGCCGGAACAGTTGCGTTCCGCGAACAATGCCGGACCCGGGGCCGATATCTATGCCCTTGGGACCATTCTTTACGAATTGCTGACAGGGTGCGTGCCTTTCCAGGCTCCCACCTTCATGGCGACGATGAGACTTTTGGAGAATGAAGATCCGGTTCCTGTTAGTCGGCTTGCCTACACCTGTCCTACCGACCTGGAGACCATTTGCCTCAAATGCCTGGCCAAAAGCCCGGGCAAGCGTTACGCGACCGCGGCGGATCTAAGCGCGGACCTTCGGAGATTTTTGGCCGGGGAGTCCATTTTGGCCCGGCGACCGGGCCTGATCGAATCGGCATGGCGTTGGACAAGAAACCGGCCTGGCGTGGCGACCCTCGCGATGCTGGCCGCCCTTTCCCCCCTGGCTGGTGTGCTTTACATCCAGTGGCACGCGAACGAACTGGTTCGCCACACGGCCCTGGAAAGCGTCGCGCAACAGGCGGACCTTCTCCTGCACGCCAACGACGAATACAGCGACATCGTCAAAAAAGTCCGGGATCTGGGTTTCCAAATCACACACGACCCAATCCCCGAAAAAAACAAGGTTCCCCTTAGCATCCCCGCGACCTTCATCCACGACATAGGACGAAGGCTCGAAAGATCTCCCACATCGGATATTGATGTCCGGCTTTATAGCGACTTTCCATTCCCCTGGCGGGTGAAAGAGGGTGGCGCCCGGGACTCCTTCGAAAAGGAGGCGCTCAAGCGCCTGGAATCACACCCCAAGGAGGAGTTTTATCGTTTTGAGACAAAAGATGGCAAAAAAGTCCTTCGATATGCCATTGCCAGGGTCCTCAAGGAGAGCTGCGTCGATTGCCACAACACGCGGGCTGACTCGCCCAAAAAGAACTGGAAAGTCGGCGATGTGAGGGGGGTCCTGGAAATCACCCGTCCACTTATGCGCGACGAAAACGAGGTGAGACAGAGGGTAAGGGGGCCCCTGTGGGCGGTGACCCTGCTGAGCTGCGGGCTTATTCTTGGAGCGATCACCGCGGTCGTTGCCGGGCGCAACCGGAAAAGGCGGGTAACCGACCCATCAGGGTCGCGGACCGATGACCGACCGGAAACATCCCATCCAAACTTTCGCATAGAGGCCTGAGAATGTCGGTAGTTGGAGCAGAGCGCCCCCGGGAATTGCGGTGGTACCACGCCGGACCCATGCTGTTTGGGGACCTTGGGACCAGCCGTTTATATGTGTTGGGACTGGCGTTTTATTTCACACGCCATGCTTCATTTTTTCACATTATCGCGGTTAACATCCTTCTTGTCCTCGTTAGCTGTTGTTACCTGATCATTTGCCGCAAATACCCGGAAGGAGGGGGAGTTTATTCCTCCGCAAGACATTCCAGCAAAGTGCTCGCGGTGATAGGCGGTCTAATGCTTTGCGCGGACTACACCGTGACAGCCGCCCTTTCCTGTCTTGACGCCTTCCGCTACCTGGGGGTCGGGGGCGAGATTGCCGGTTTTCGCCTCGAATTGGCGTGCACACTGGGCGCGATTGGCGCTATTGGGATTGTGAATTGGTTTGGTCCCCGTGGAATGGGACGAGTGGCAATGCTGGTCGCCCTCGCCACCATTTTTCTCACATTGGTCGTCGGAATTTGCGCCATTCCACACCTGCACCATATGCGCGTCGAATTCCCGGTTCGGGAGAGATACAGCCTTTCGGCATGGGGTGACGCATGGGTGGGTTTCACGGAAATTGTCCTCGCATTGTCCGGAATCGAGGCCATCGCCAATATGACGGGAATCATGGTGCCACCGGTTCGTGTCACCTCAAGACGATCCATCCTCCCGGTTTTGATGGAGGTGGTGGTGATGAATCTGGTGCTTTCCGCCGCGATGAACGCGCTGCCCGATGCCAAGCTGATCGATCCTGATGGCAATCCCCTTGGAACGGACAACATGATGGCGATACTGGCGACCGCTTATGTTGGACCAGCGTTCACAACTGTGGCATCCCTGGTTTTTGGCGCTCTTTTGCTGTCGGGGGTGAACACCGCCGTGACCGACCTTATGGCCGTGCAATACATGATGGCGAAGGATGGGGAGGCGCCGGGGATCCTCACCAAGCTCAATCGTCATGGAGTGCCGGGCTTCGCCCTGATCATTGCCCTACTTATACCCTCTTGTTTGTTGGTGATTTTTCCGGACATAACCCAACTCGCCGGGCTTTACTCGGTGGGTGTTGTGGCGGCGATAACAATCAACCTTTTCGCGACGGGATATACCCGCCAATTTCAGCTCAATGGCTGGGAAAGATGGATGTTGGTTCTGGTGGGGAGCCTTATGGGGGCGATACTCATCACTCTACTCTGGACCAAACCCACTGCCCGGGCTTTTTCACTTGCGGTGCTAAACATGGGGTTGGCGGCACGCCTGATCACCCTTGCGGCTCGCGCCAAAGTATCAGGTGGCACGAGTCACGGATTGCAATTGATCGGAGTTCTCCTCTTTTTGGGTCAGGGTGCCCTGACATTTTTTGTCGTGCCCGAAGATTCCCAATTCCTGGTTTTTTCCCTTGTAAACACAGGGGTTTTGGCAGGTATGAGCGGATACCTATCGAGGAAAATTCCGGAAAAAGCGGTACGCCCGCCTTTGGAAAATCTTGATGGGGATTACGACCCGACGACAACATACCTGATTGGGGCGGACCGCCCGTCGAATCTGATCCAGGGAGTGCTGGAAGATGCCCAGAAAGCAAAGGCGGGCGTGGTGATCGTTTTCGTGAGAAATCTGTCGCCATCCTTGAGTGGTTCCGCGGCCCATCATTTGATGGAGGAAGATCAAACCGCCCGGGAAATTTTCGAGCCCGCATTGGCGCACGCAAAAAACCTTGGCGTGCCCCTTGAACTGGTTTACCTTCCGGGGGGACCAATCGCCGATCAGATCGCCCAAACGGCCCGTGACAGAAAAGTGTCCCGGGTTTACACCGGCCTGCCCAGCCGCAAAGGGATTATGAGATTATTCCGGGGAGATGTGATTGGCCCTCTCGCGGAATTGTTACCAGAGAATGTGGAGCTGGTTGTTCGGGGCTGATACCAATGGTTTTCCCAAAACAACGATAATGGCCCAAAATCATTCCACCAAACCAATCATCTCCCGGAAAAATGGAATGGGGTGCGTGCCCTTTTGGCCGGCCCTTCCCAATAGGGTGTATGCCTAGAGCCTTAAATGTTGGGTCGGGCCAGCCTCTATTTTTCCCAAACCACCCTTTTTGACAGTAGTGCGCAATTTTCCAGCCATAAAGACAATGATTGGCCTGTCTATGTGCCTGAAACCTCGTCTTGTGGTACAACCGTTACAATGCCTACAATGCTCGCAAACCGGTGTTGAGGAAAAACCGCTGCCCGGCTCATTTTGACGCAACCTTTTGTGTTGCCCCCATGGAGGAAAACATGTCCAACAATCCTGCTGAAGAAACTGTCCAAACGGAAATGGTTGTACACGACAAGGAAGCCAAAGCCGGCTACGCAAACTTTGCCCGTGTAACCGCGACCCCGGAAGAAGTCATTGTCGACTTCGCGCTCAATCCCAATCCTTTCGCAACGGGTCGTCAGGAAATCGAAGTTCACCAACGCCTGATCATGAACTTTTACACCGCAAAACGGCTTTGGAGCGCATTGGCAATGACCCTCCAACGCCATGAGAACACTTTCGGTTCCATCGAACTGGATGTTCGTCGCCGCGCAACCGGCCCCTCCGCTTCAGGCAACTAAGCCAAGCAAGGCAATCAGATCACATGAAACGCTCCGGTCTTCCGGGGCGTTTTTTCATTGAATCCCCGGTTCCAAAAGCCGTTTTCGGTTGCTTTTTGCGGGTCCAGGACTGACAATAATTGTAGCCTGCCTTACTTTTTTCACCCTCCCCGCCAACCATTGAGGGTAACTTGGCAATGTTTAACACCCTGCCCCTGGTCGCGATTTTGTTTGCCGCAGCTCCAACGGCTCCCGTTGCGGCAGCGCCGACCCCTTCACAGAACCTCGATGTTTTTCCAGCGTCGGTGGCCCTCAAGGGTATGGATGACGCGGTTCAAATGGTGATCTCACTGCCCATGGCAAATGGACGGATTACGGACAGGACCAGGGACGCAAAACTTGTCCCTTCCGACCCAACCCTGCTCAAAATCACACCCTCCGGGCGGGTCCACCCCCTCAAGAATGGATCGACCACAATCCGGATCACCGATGGGAATCTGGTTCGCGAGATTCCTGTAAAGGTGGAAGGTTGCGAGGCCCCCCTACCCATTCACTTTGCCAATCAGATTGTTCCGATTTTCACCAAACTGGGTTGCAATGGTGGTGGTTGTCACGGCAAAGCCAGCGGTCAAAACGGCTTCAAGATTTCCCTTTTGGGTTATGAACCCGAAGTCGATTACATGACCATCCTCAAAGAAGGGCGTGGCAGGCGTGTGTTTCCAGCTGCCCCGGAAATGAGTATTTTACTCACCAAAGCCACAGGGCAGTCTCCCCATGGCGGCGGGAAGAGGCTGGAAATTGATTCCGATGAATACAAACTTTTGCGCCGCTGGATCGCCTCGGGAATGCCTTATGGCGAAGCGACCGAACCAACCGTCAAACGGATCCAGATTGTCCCGGAAAAGCGTGTGCTCTCCCGTGATTCCAAGCAACAATTCGCCGTTTTGGCGCACTATACCGACGGAAGGGTGGAGGACATCACCCGCAGGGCGCAATACGAGTCGAACGAGACTTCCATCGCCACCGTCGATCCTTTGGGATTGATCACAACCCACAAGGTGCCCGGTGAAGCGGCAATCATGGCCCGCTATCAGGAATTTGTCACCGTATTCCGGGCCGCGGTTCCCCGGTCCGAAAGCGCCGTCGATTTCTCCTTTCCGGAACAGACGCTGGTTGACAAGCACACCGCTCCCAAATGGAAGAGCCTTGCGCTAACCCCATCGGCCCTTTCGACAGATGAACAGTTCCTTCGCCGCTTGTCGATCGACCTTACAGGCACGCTACCGACCCCCCAAAGACTTTTGGAGTTTGTTGCTGACAAGCGCCCAAACAAGCGCCAACTGCTTGTGGAAGAGCTTCTGGACAGTCCGGAATTTGGCTACCTTTTTGCCAATAAATGGGCAGACATTCTCCGGGTGAAGCGCGCCGGAGATAATAACCGGGCACAGGGCACTTTCAGCTTTCATGGCTGGATTCGCCAGGCGATGCAGGACGATATGCCTTTCGACCAATTCGCCCGGGCGGTCCTCTCGGCAACCGGCGATGAAAAGACCAATCCACCGACCCTTTGGACCAAATCAATCACCCAGCCAGAGCAGTTCGTGGATGATACCGCACAGGTGTTCCTGGGCCAGAGGCTGACATGCGCACAGTGCCATCACCATCCTTACGAAAAATGGTCCCAGGACGATTATTGGGGACTTGCGGCATTCTTCGGCCGCATCGGCCGCAAGGAAGTCACCGTTCCGGGTGAATACCTTGGTCAACCCGCAAAAGTCACCTACATCATTACCAATCCATCCGGTATCGTCGCAAATAAACGAACCAACAAGCCAGCGGCCATCAAGGCACTGGATGCGGCTCCCATCGAAG
>CAWUOD010000173.1:0-6533 GCA_963923115.1 uncultured Singulisphaera sp. | reverse complement strand
CGAATATTTCGGTTTTCCTTCCTGAACATTTGTTTCAGGTGGTTTTCAGGCCACCTGAAACTCCCCGTTTGGGTAGTTCTGATACGCTTCCAGTTCATCATTGGTTGGAAAGAAAACAAGAAAAAGACATGAGATTACAAATGGGGCAGGACTATTTTGTCCATACAACCCAAATTGCCAAAATAGGAGCGGGATAATTAACCAGCTGTGCCCTTTAGACTTTTTGGACCGTTCCCCAAATTCCACCCTCGCCTGATTCCAGCTGGTCCAGATTTTGGGTCAAAACTTCACGCAATCGAACGGCTTCCCGGCGAGTTTCTTCGAGTTCGTCCGCCGCCAGGGTAATTGGGCGAAGGGCGGATGGCTCGGTGTTTTGGTGGATCAGGCCGCTTACGGGGATTCGGTGGACCCGATTCCAAACCTGGCCCCAAACCCAAAAGAATCCCGGGGCAAAACTCACACACCAAAGGAGCAGGGAGGAGAGGAAAAAACTGGTGTCAGGGTATTTGGCCTCATACCAACCGGTTCCAGCCCGGTACAAAATCCAAACCAGCATCAGGCCGGGCAGAACATTGCCCAAAATCCATGACATCACCCCTGATGGGGATCGCCAAAGTCCCCGGGCAATCGATCCGGAGGCTTTTTCGATATCCGTGTCGAGACTTTCCAAAACGCCATCGTCCGTGCCACGCAGGGCCCAGGACTTGATTCGGTCTTCGATAAACCGCATCCAGGGAGGCGATTCGTTGTTTTCCACAGCGACAGGCGGAGTGGCCGACTCCATCGGAGGGAGCCCCATATCTTCGAGAGTGTGTTTGGCATCGTTTCGTGCCTGGTCCAAGGCGACCCTGTACGAATCTCCCAGGCTGTCCACGACCCGCCTGAGGGGGCCATAGTTTCTGTAAAGCCCGGCCGCCGCGCTCAGACCCAAAAGACCGGCGCCGATCATCGTCGGGCCCGCGAGGGCAAGTCGGCTGAATTGGTAACCGGTCAATAGGGAAAAGAACCGGGCCTTTGCCCAGAGGGGTAGATACAAAAGGGGCCCGGCACCCGCCGGAAGCTTTTGCCAAACAGAATCGCCGAGAATGATGCGAAACGATTCGGAGGTCTCGGCCTGGCCAAGCCCCTTTGTCAGGGCATTGTGCAGACCAAGCGCCAATTCGCCTTTTCGGGCAAGGAGTTTTGCCCGGGCAAGCTCGAGTCCCTCAATACGCTCCCTTGCAAGTGCCTTTTGGCCGACCCGCATAAAGGCTTCGTGTCGGAGGAGCCTGACCCTTGAGGGGGGGCGTTGGGAAAACAGGTCCATCGAGAGCCCGGAAACGCCCGGATCGCCGGGCCGCGAGGCGATGGTTGTGTGGATTTTTGCCCCGGAAAACCCAATTGTTGCCAACCGATTTGCCCAGTCCGAAGCGTTGGCGGCAGGGTTGGAGACCAGATCCGATTTGTTGATCACGAATCCCCAACGGGTCAGGGGGGCCCATTCCTTCAGGACCTCAAATGGAACAGCATTGGCAAGTTTGTCCGGAGTGGTGACAAATACTATCAGGTCGGCAAGCCCCAGGATGCGCTTGGTGACCTGCCGATTGGCGAGGACCATCCCATCGATGTCGGGTGTGTCTATCAGGACAGTCGAGCTTCGCTCCCAGTCAACCCAAATTGGATCGACATTGTCGGGAATTCCGGTCAGGGCCCGTTCCTGGATCGCGCACGCGACATGTGGCACACGGGTGTGGTTGCGTTCGGCATCGGAACTTGGGCTGGCGCCTGGTATCCCCGTCAAAGCGGAAAAGAGACTCGATTTGCCCACACCCGTGCCCCCCAAAAGCACGATCGTGAAAGGACGGTTCGGTCGGTCCCTGCGGTCAAGTAACTCAAGGGCCGCGGCCAGGCCATTCGCGCCACCCGAGCCAATTGGACCCGTGCGGATCAGTTTTCTTTCAAGGGCACGGGCACGAACCACCAAGGGTTCCACCGCGGCTTCGGCGGCATATCCGGATCCTGATGGGAAAGCCGTGTTTGACAAGGCTTGGTTGGGCGGGGCGGATGCACTCATGGTTGATGCTCCTGTTTACCTTGCTCCCCAGGATCCGTTCTTTGGGGCGATGTGCCTAAGGGCGATGTATTTTGGGCCGGTGGTAGGGGATTTGGCAATTGCTGGAAACCGGAACGCGGGACCTTGTCCCCCTGATCCAATCCGTGTGGCGATGATTGCGCAGGCCCGGCGGTGTTTTCCCTGGGTGAGCCCATGGCCTGGATTCGCTTCAGACAGGCAAGGACGGTTTTTCCAGCCGATTCAGCCTCTCCCTGAAGGGGCAAAAGACTTCTCAGCCTGGATGAGGGAACCTCGAAGGTTTCCTTTCGCAGAATTTGGAGGTGGTCCGCGATTTCCCTGGAACGCTGTTCCCGAAAAGCGGTCTCTGACGCCCCCAAAACCCTTTGCAAATGAAGCTTTTCCACCCAGGCCATCAACGCGCCCGCTGTCAGGCTGCCCGTGGCGGCCGCCGCGGCGATTCCTGCTTTGCCCGATACGGCCATGATTGGCAAAGTGATCAGGCCTCCCGTCGTGACAAGGTCGATCGCCATCATCGCCGCTCCCCCCATCACAAGCAAGCGACCCGTGACATGTAGCGTAATGGCACGGCTTCCACTTTGTTCGTTGGCCCATTTGGCTGCTTCTTCGCGGAGTGATTTTTCCCAAAGGTCGCTACAGGGGGGAATCGGCTTGGCAAGGAACCCTTCACGGAGTGTCCGGAGCCTTGTTGTATCCAAAATGCCGCCCTCGCGCGATTCCGCCGGAAAGCGCTCGCGCCACTTGGCAAACAGGAGTTCCACGCCCTCCTCGACCCGTTTGGCTTCAAGTGTGGCGGTGGGGGCGATCTCTCCGGATTGCATACCCCGGCCCCAAAAGGAAAAAAGTTGATTTCCCAGGGCTTTGGCCCCGGAGGCGAGCTGGTCCATGGCCCAGCCAAATGGTTTGGAGATCTTCTCCATGGCCCAGTTTGTCGGCAGGGCAATCTTGCGATACCACGCGGGCATCTTCTTTGCCGTCTCTTCGTGAACCACCTGGAGCATCCGTCCCAGGGGGAATTCGCTGGATGCGATGGCGCGGGCAACATCATCGACGGGATTGGTGGCCTGTTCGATTTGGGTTTTGAGTTCCCGGACCTGTCCATCCAGGGTTTCCAGGATCATTTCGATGTGTTTTGCCGCCTCCCGGGCGGGGGCGGCGATCCCCTCCAAAAGGATCCGGCCGGCCTGGTGTCCCTGGAGCCAATCAGACAGGGGGTCCTGGTTCTCCTCCAGGGATATAAAAGATTCCAGATTTGTTTGAAAGCTGTGGTGGCTGAAATGGACCGGGCAGGACGCGAGAAACTCCAGGAGTGTTCTCCCGTCACCCCGCTCCGACGCGAACATTTTTCCCCAATGATCCGTCGTGTCGGAAAGTTTCACCCGGATCAGATCTTCCCATTTGGCCCTTGTTTTGCGCCGCCCTTCGGCCTCATTGGGAGCCAGAACCTTGGTGAAAACGAGGATCATCCGCGCGGCGACCCCGCAGGCTCGCGCCAATTCCTCGACCGTCACCTTGTCGGCGTAGGTGTCCGGGGTCAGCAAAAAGACAACAAGCTCCGCTTGTCTAAGGAGTTTTTCGGCTCGTTCCCAGTTTCGCGATTCCAGTGAATTGAAGTCCGGAACATCCGCGAGCACAAGATCGACTCCGGACCGGTCCCCGGCCCCTTCTCCCCCGTGGGGATCCTGTGGCAAGCCACCTGGTCGTTGGTAGGGGGCGAAAAAGATAGCGCCGGTACTCGTCGCTTTGTTTTTGAGCTCGTCCGTGTTACCCAGGCTAACGGGTTGGAGTCCGCTCAACAGAATGGAAAGGGTTTCCACATTGGCCAAAGCCGCGGGCGCCGCCAGCGCGCTCGCATAGGAGACGGGCCGAACCTCGTCCCCGGCTGGCACCGGGATACCTGTGAGCAATCGGAAAAGGGTCGATTTGCCAGCCCCCGTGGGACCATAAAGGGTCGCGACCAAAACTTCGCGGCCACCCATCGCCGAAAAACGGGCTATTCGTGCCCGAAGCGCCTCGAAACCATCCTCCCCTTCCATCCGACCTGTTGAACCAAGTTCCTTTCGCAATCTTTCGGCCAGGCCCAAAAACAATGGAAGCTCGCGGGCCAAGCCAACCAGGGGGCGATCCCGATTTTCATTTTCCCGGTCTGTGCTCATTTCGCCTTCGCTCCATGACTTGTTCCCTATAAATGTTTTACGGGAAAAAGATGGTCCAGGAGTTTGGACCCTGTTCGACTTTGCACAAAGGAAGATTCCAATGTCCGCCGTCACCACAACTGGCGCCAAAAATGTTCTCGGAAAGCCCATGCAGAGCTGTTCCACCAAGCCTATGACCGGTTTTTTTCGGACAGGTTGTTGCGATACCGGGCCAGGGGATGTCGGATTGCATCTGGTCTGCGCGGTGATGACCGATGAATTCCTCGCCTTTTCCAAAATGCGCGGAAACGACCTGAGCACTCCCAAACCCGAATGGGGTTTTCCCGGCCTGAAGTCGGGTGATCGCTGGTGTCTTTGCGTCACAAGGTGGAAAGAAGCCTACGAGGCGGATAAGGCCCCCAAGGTCATCCTCGAATCGACACACATTTCCTCGCTGGAGTTCGTTGGGCTGGATGAACTCCAGGCGCACGCCTTCTAATCCGCCGTTCCCTGAGGTTTCCGCCGCCAACCCCATTACCCCTGTCGGGGGATAATGGGGTCCGTTTTTTTGGCTTTATTTGGTTTCGTATTCTATCCGTCCATGTTTTTCGGAACGGCTGATCCTGTCTGTGGCATAAAGCCCGGCCAATACAAACTCCATGCAGGACGCCCTGACAGCTTCGCTTGAGGAGGCGTTGACTTCGAACGCCTTGTCCCAGGCCTGGGGGACTCGGGTCATTCGTTGGGCGTAGGTGGATGAGGGCAATAGATCCCCCACCTCGATGCGTAGCCCCTTGGAAAAGACTTTGCCAATTTCATCCAGCCCGTTTTCCTCCACATACTCCTTGAAAACACGGGCGACCGCCTCGGCGATGATCGCATCAAGCACTTGGGCTTCGGACATTTGGTGGCTTCCCATGAGGTCAAGTTCGAGCTTGCCAAGGGAGGACGACTTGAGGTGGGCCAAATCGCTAACGCGTGGGACCGAGGGTTTTTCTCCCAGGCGGATTCCCCGATTGCGAGCCGAGGCGACCATGATTTTGTAATTTGCGACAGAAAAACGGGCGCTGACCCCCGATTGCTGGTCGATGTATTTTGATTTGCGGGCGAGCCTGCTGATTTCTTCGATGATTTCCATCATGAATGGAGGGATCAACACCGGGTATTCGCCACCCAAATCGATTCCCGATTCCTGCACCATGATGTCGATTCCCGCCTGGCGATCTTCGGGATAGTGGGTGCGGATCTGGCTTCCGATCCGGTCCTTGAGTTGTGGGATCACTTTGCCCGAGCGATTGTAGGTCGAGGGATTTGCCGAAAAAAGAAGGCAAATATCAAGATCGAAGCGAATGGGGTACCCACGGATTTGAACATCCCGCTCCTCAAGAATGTTGAAAAGGCCCACCTGGACCAATTCATCCAGTTCGGGGATCTCGTTCATGCCGAATATGCCACGGTGCATACGGGGTATCAACCCAAGCGATAGCGCCTCCTCGGCGCCAAGCGACACTCCTCCCGCAAGCTTCCCGGGATCGATCTCGCCTATGATGTCGGCGAATTTCGTTCCGGGGGCCAGTCTTTCGGCATAGCGATCCTCCCGCTTCCACCAGCCGATTTTCACCCGGGCCGGATCCACATCCGCGACAAGGCGCTTGCCAGGGCCGGTGATTGGCTTCAGGGGATCCTCGTGGACTTGCAGATCCGGGTGGTCGATATAGGGAACCGCTTCATCAAGAAAACGGACCAGGGTCCGCATCATGCGGCTTTTGGCTTGACCTTTTTCCCCCAAAAAGATCATGTCGTGCCCGGCAATTATGGCCAAGGCGATCTCGGGTAGGACCGTGTTTTCATACCCTACTATTCCGGGAAACAGCTCCGCCCCTTCGGCAAGCATCCGTGTGAAGTTGTCCCGCAGCTCCTCCTTGACGGTTCGGGACTGGTAACCCGAGGCCATAAGTTCGAGGAGGTTTTCAGGTCTGGGCACCATGGGCGCATCCATAGGGAAAAGGGATTTTTCGTTTCAACCCACAGGAAACACAAGTCGTGGGACAAGCAGGGGCGAACAAAATCATCATAGGCGCGAAGATCGCGACATGGTCCAAAATCAGATGGTTACCGGTTCCCTGGAGAACCACAGAATCGATTTGCGGCGTTATCAGTCTTCGTAGTGATCGGGCAGGGCGTTTTTCGAGGGAGGCAAGGGAGGCAGCAGCGGAAACTTTATGGAGCTATTGTCTGATGGTTGGGCCGGCTTTTCTGGTGGGGCCACCCGTGGGGGAACATTTTCTGGAGGGGAATCATGGGGTGCATCCCGGTCCGGAAGGGGT
>CAWUOD010000172.1:0-6566 GCA_963923115.1 uncultured Singulisphaera sp. | reverse complement strand
CAATGTTCAGGGAATCGTTTCCGGCCGCAGCCACAACAATATGCCCCTTGAGACGGGCACGACTGATGGCATCGGAAAGGGTCGCACTAAAACCCGCTCCACCCCAGGAGTTGTTTGAAATGAGCGCGCCTTTGGAAACCGCATAGTCCAAAGCGGAAATCGCCCCGGTCAAATCACCAAATCCCTGGGAATCCAAAAACTTGAGAGCCATGATCCGCGTGTTGGGATTCACCCCAACCAATCCAATGCCATTATTCGCGGTGGCTGCAATGATTCCGGCCACATGAGTCCCGTGTCCATTATCATCCATCGGGTTGCCGGTGCCCGAAACAAAATTGGCACCATGGATGTCGTCAACAAAACCGTCCTTGTCATCATCAATACCGTTTCCGGGGATTTCTCCGGGATTGACCCACATTCTCGAACTCAGTTCAGGATGGGTGTAATCCACCCCCGTGTCGATAATCGCAACAAGGGTTCCGCCAGTTCCCTCAAAGCGGGAAAGTGCTGCCTCAGCATGGATATCCGCGCCAGGAAGGGCTCCATCAACCCCATTGTTCGAGAGCCCCCATTGCTGGGAATAGGACGGATCATTGAAAAGCGACTTGGAATCCATCACCCGGTTTGGTTCCACCCTGACCACTGTTTTGTCGAGGGAGATTTTGGCGATGGCGGAATCGACCGTCATACTTTGGGGAACGGACCACAACCCGAGACCGGGAACCAGGTCCCATGTTTTGAGTAGTTCGCTTCCGACTATGGGATTTGTCCAATACCCGGGCCGAAGGGTCGGAGTAAGCGTGACAAGGATTCCGCTCGCGAAATCGATTGACGCGGGGAGTGCCCTGGATTCCAGGGACTCTAACCGGGGTGCAAAAAAGCTTCTCGAGCCTTTTCTCAAAGGGACACCACCCTGTTTTGGAAAGGAAAATGGACCGGATGCCACGGATGAAAGGAGCAGACCGCCCACCATGGACGAAACGATGATAAAGCTGGGTGATCGGAATTCCTGAAGGAATTCCGGAGATTTTTTCAATTAAATTTTAAAGGTATAACGGTTATAGGAATTGGAGAACCTTAAGCGCGAATCAATTACAATTTCCCGTTTGAATTTATCAAAACCATGAGATCGGCGACAAGTCCGAGGGCATCCGCCAATCCCCACGAGGGGACAGGCTGATTGTGCCAACCTTGGGACCATCCGGCAAAGTCGATCGCTTGTATTGCTGGGTCGCGAATCGCTTCAGGAACACTGTCAGCCAATGCTTGATCTCCTCATCCGTCCACGAGGAGTCAAAACGGGCTTTCTGGGCCAAAAAGAGAATTTTTGCCGCCGAGGCCCCATATCGGAGGAAATGATAAAGGAAGAAATCATGAAGTTCATAGGGCCCAACAGTTTTTTCGGTTTCCTGACCTTGAGTTCCATCGCAACCAAGGGGAAGCAACTCGGGCGAAATCGGGGTATTGACAATATCCAAAAGAATTTCCCTGGTGGCTCCAGAGAATTCATTTCGGGCGGCATAGTCGACAAGGAATTTGACAAGTGTTTTGGGGATGCTGCTGTTGGGATTGTACATACTCATGTGGTCCGCATTGTAAGTGCACCACCCAAGCGCAAGCTCCGACATGTCCCCCGTTCCCACCACAAAACCACGATTCATTAGCAACATGGTCCGGGTCCGCGCCTGAACATTTTCAAATGTCAAATCCCCCTTTCCATGCTGGAGTTTGAGGGCATCGACAAAAGAGGCCAGATCCTGTTTTTGGGGATCCATTCCAAATGGCTTGCAATCCAAAAGTTTCAATTGGTCCAGGCAGGCCTGACGAATGTCCAAACGAGTGGAGGTCGCGCCAAGCAACTCCAATAGGGAAAGGGCATTTTTTAGCGTCCGGTCAGTTGTCCCGAACCCAGGCATTGTCACCCCATCAATCCAACTCCTGGAAAGCCCCAGGCGATCTGCGACCTTTGCACAAACTAGCAGGGCAAGAGTGGAATCCAGTCCACCAGAAACCCCGATGGAAACCCTTGAAAGCCCAAGTTTTTCAACCCGACTGGCCAATCCGGCTACCTGAGTCTGAAAGATCTCATGGCAACGCTCTGCAAGTGTTGCCGAATCAGCTGGAACAAACGGGTGAGCATCCACATTTCTGTAAAAGCCACTTTTGACAAGATTTCCCGGAGCATGGGCATTGGGAACATTTGGTCCCCCACGGCAAATCCGAATCGGCTCTTTGGAGCTCGGACCTTCGCCAAAGGTCTTTACCCGAAGGCGTTCAGCCTGAAGTCGGGCAACATCCACATCCGCAAGGATCAGGTGGTCTCCGGTATGAAAGCGCTCCCCCTGGGCCAACAGGGTTCCGTTCTCAAAAATCATCAGGTCGCCATCAAAAACAAGGTCGGTCGTGGATTCCCCCGGGCCAACGGATGCGTAGACATAGGCTGTCAAACACCGTGCGGATTGGGATATCGCCAAATTACGCCGAAACGGTGCCTTGCCGATGACAGCGTTACTCGCACTCAAATTCAAAATCAGATGGGCGCCCTGGGTGGCCAAATACCCGCTCGGTGGTTGAGGGACCCATAGATCCTCGCATATTTCAACCCCCATACCCCAATCGACCGACTGCTCAGCTTTGGCCCCAAATCGAAACAGCAGATCTGTTCCAAAAGGGGTTCCCTGAAATGGCCCCGAGTGAATCACCAGGCCTTTTATGCCCAACCCGGGAGAGAAGTGCCTTTGCTCGTAAAACTCGGAATAGTTGGGAAGATAGGATTTGGGTACAAAACCCAAAACCCTCCCCTCCATAACCACCGCGGCAACATTAAAAAGCTTGTCGCCAAAAGCGATTGGTAATCCCACCACCACCGCCATACCACTCCAAACCGCGGAGCCCCGGACGATTTCCTCCAACCCTTCCATGGCGGCTTTTTGCAATTGAGGCTGAAGGAAAAGGTCACCACAGGTGTATCCTGTAAGCCCAAGTTCTCCAAAAAGGACGACATCCGCACCCTTTTCATAAGCGGAACCAGCCATTTGGAGAATTCGCAAGGCATTGGTTGCCGGATCCCCAAGGAAAACTTTGGGACAGGCTGCGGCAACCCGGACAAAGCCGTACCGGGAAATATTGGTTGATGTGGGGGTGCTCATAATTAGCCTCTCCCTTCTTTTTATGCACTTTGCGCCATTTCCGAATTCGACAAGGTTATTGGGCCCTGGCTACAGATTGGATGGGGCCCTACAACCGTCAGATTCCAAAACCCGGGGATTGAACCAAACCAAATCCCTCTGGACATGGAACCATCGCAAACTTCGCCTCCAGGGAGTGCGACGGTGAGCCTTTCGATGGTCTAAGAATGCTTATGCAGGATGGCTGACTTCTGCTGGGAGCTTCCAGGACATGCTTATGCTGGGAGGATTCCAATAACAGGCCAACATCCCCCCAAACCCTCTAAAAAAATAGGTTTTAAAACCATGACCTTTCCCGAATTGGACTTGAGACCCGTGATTGTTGTTATGGGAGCCTCTGGCGGTATCGGTTCATGCCTATGCCGAAGACTGAGGGCAAACCTGGATGCCCGTCTAATTCTTTTTGGTCGGGCAAAGGAGAAGTTGGATTTGCTCGCGCGAGAGGTGGATGGGCAGGCCATTGTTGGCGATGCCACAAATTTTGAGCAGGTGGAACGGATGATGGAACAAGTAACCACCTCCCACGGAAAGGTGGACGGTGTTGCGAATTGTGTGGGTTCCATCCTTCTCAAATCAGCCCACCTCACCAGCTTTGATGAATACCAGTCCACAATTTCCACAAACCTTGGTTCCGCCTTCGGCATTGTTCGAGCCGCTGGAAAACACATGGCGACTCATGGGGGCTCGGTGTTGTTGTTCTCCAGTGGCGCGGCCCGTGTCGGCCTTCCCAACCACGAGGCGATCGCCGCAGCCAAGGGAGCCATAGATGCTTTGGTGCGGAGCGCTTCGGCCACTTACGCCGCGCGAAACCTCCGCTTCAATGCAATTGCGCCGGGGCTGGTGGAAACCCCGCTGAGTGCCCGGATAACCTCCAACGAAGCCTCACTTAAGGCTTCACGCGCCATGCATCCGTTGGGCCGGATTGGGGCTCCTTCGGATATCGCATCCGCGGCAGAGTTTTTTCTCAACCCACATAACTCCTGGATCACTGGACAAATTTTGGGGGTGGATGGTGGGTTGGCAGACATCAAAGGTCGGGCCTGAATTCTGGTCCAAAAGGAGTTCTTACCATGAATCAAACTGCAGTTGTCTGGTTTCGCAAGGACCTTCGCCTCGCCGATAATCCTGCCCTTCAGGGTGCCGTTGCCTCTGGCGCCAAAATTCTTTGTATTTACATTCATAGCCCCGAAGATGAGGGCGACTGGCCATCCGGAGGTGCCACAAATTGGTGGCTCCATCAAAGCCTGAAATCCTTAGCAACCTCTTTGGAATCGTTGGGAGCAAGGCTCGATCTTTTTTCAGGTTCTGCCGCGAAAATCCTTCCCAAAATCATCTCCGAAACAGGTGCTGGAGCGGTTTACTGGAATCGTCGGTACGAACCCTCCATTATCGCCCGCGACACCAAAATCAAAAACGAGTTGACCCAAAAGGGGATCACGGTTCAGAGTTTTAACGCCTCTCTTCTTTTGGAACCTCACGAGGTTTCCAACAAACAGGGCCGCCCTTTCCAGGTCTACACACCATTCTGGAAGGCCTTTTACGAAAGACTGATTCCCCGGGATACGCTTCCCGGCCCCCGGAAAATTCCTTGCGCTCCCTCACCGAAAAACACAGTACCTTTGGAAAAACTCAAGCTTATCCACAAAATCGATTGGGCGGCGGGAATGCGCGATTTTTGGGATCCTGGCGAAAATGGGGCTATGAATCGCCTCAGGGAATGGATCGGCCAGGCCCCTCAATATGGACAGTTGAGGGATCAAACCGCGGAGGATGGCACCAGCCGACTTTCCCCCCACCTCCATTTCGGCGAAATCAGCCCGGTCCGCGTTTGGCATCATGTGCTCGATCACTTCGGACTACAAAGCGGATCCGAATTGTCTGGTGGCATCGGAATCTATGCCAAGGAATTGGTCTGGCGCGAATTCGGTTATCACCTCCTTTACCATTTTCCAAACACCCCCCTCGAACCACTTCGGGAAGATTATTCCCGCTTCCCGTGGATTTCTGATGCCAAAAACCTCCGTGCATGGAAAAAAGGGCTTACAGGGTACCCCATGGTGGACGCCGGAATGCGTCAACTTTGGCACACAGGGTGGATGCATAACCGGGTAAGGATGATCGTTGGCTCCTTTCTGGTCAAGCACCTCCTTTTACCCTGGCAGGAAGGGGCCAAGTGGTTCTGGGACACGCTGGTAGATGCCGACCTTGCCAGTAACACTCTGGGGTGGCAATGGAGCGCGGGTTGTGGTGCCGATGCGGCGCCCTACTTCCGCATTTTCAATCCCATCACACAGGGAGAAAAATTCGATCCATCAGGCGATTATGTCCGGCGGTGGATCCCGGAATTGGCCCAACTCCCCATCGAATATCTGCACAAACCCTGGGAGGCACCACCCCTGCTCCTGCGATCAGCGGGAATCGAATTGGGAACCACCTACCCCAAACCTGTGGTCGACCATGCAAAAGCCCGCGAAAGGGCTCTCAATGCTTTGGCTTCACTGAAAAAATAAAGCTCCGCCCATGGAAGATATTCCAATCCTCCCCCACCAAAAAACCCGTTTTACCGGCCGCAAACTACCCGGCAAAATGAACGCAAATGGTTTTCAAGAAATAACTTTTGTCAAATTTAGTTTGGCTGAACCTTAAGGTCCTCTGCCTATCGGAGGACGGGCGCCCAACCCCTAGGATAACCTCTGGAAATATTGGGATGGTCCCCAAATACACTTGGGGACAATCTATTCGCATTTAGCGACGAATTGGCACACGAGAGAGTGGGATCCATGAGCTCAGGCAAACACATTGAAAAGCCCGATGTCATCCTGATCGGTAGCGGCGTCATGTCCTCCCACCTGGGCGCCCTCATCAAGAGTCTCGATCCCAAAGCGACCATCCAGGTCTACGAATCGACCGCGGAACTTGCCCGCGAAAGCTCCGACGGCTGGAACAACGCTGGAACCGGCCATGCCGGCATCTGTGAATTGAGCTACACGCCCCATCGCAATCCCGATGGAACCGTCAATGTCACGAAAGCAATCGAAATTTACGAACAGTTCGAGCAGTCGCGTCAATTTTGGGGCTACGCCGTTTCGAAAGGGATGATCAAGGATCCCAAAGAATTCATTAACCCTGTCCCTCACATCAGCTTTGTCCATGGGCAGGAACAGGTCGATTTCCTCAAATCGCGCCATAAAGGAATGTCCGACCACCATTTTTTCAAGGATATGGTCTACACCACCGACCGTGAAACAATTCGTTCCTGGGCCCCCCTCCTATTGGATGGGCGTGACAATGTTCCCATCGCCGCCACCAAAATGGACAATGGGACCGATGTGAATTTCGGCGAGGTATCCCGCAAATTGTTGGGTTGGCTTGGCCAAC
>CAWUOD010000171.1:0-6580 GCA_963923115.1 uncultured Singulisphaera sp. | reverse complement strand
TTTGATGTGGCGATCGATGGGGAAAAGGTCTACCGGAAATTTGACACCGGCCGTTTCCCGGGTAACGAGGAAATCCTCGCGATGATCGCCTCGAGGAAATAGCGCGCGGCTTCCGTGCTTGAAAAGGTTTGACTGAGCGGGGTTTATCCCCGGGGGAGTTGGGAAATGTTTCTGGCCCGAGTGACCGGCGTGGTTGTTTCGACGCAAAAGGCGGCGGCCATGACGGGGCACAAGCTTCTGCTTGTGGAACCGCTACGGGTTGATCCCCAATCGCGGGACAGGCTGATCGGCACAGGCCGCAGCCTGATCGCGGTCGATCCTCTTGGCGCGGGACAGGGGCAGGTCATCCTCATGGTTCAGGGCTCAAGCGCAAGACTCATGCCCGAAACCGACAAGCTCCCGATCGATGCCGCGGTCATTGGACTGGTGGATGAAGTGCGTGTTGGCGACACGATTATCATCCCCGATGAGTCCCAGGCCTCCTGAAAAGATAAATAACAAGACCCTCAAGTGAGATAACAAGCCATGACGGCCAAATTTAGCGACGATGTGATCCGTGGTGTGATACAACAGGTCCTGACCGAGCTTCGGGGCCCCGGAGCCACGGTTCCCAACCTTGCCCAGGCGGCGTCGTCCTCAGGCGATGGCGTGTTCCCCACGATCGACCAGGCCGCGAATGCCGCCGCCGTCGCCCAAAAGGAATTTGCCCGTCGGGGTGTCGAAGATCGGGCGCTCGCCATCGCCCGCATTCGCCGTATCTGCACCGACCAGGCCGAATCCCTCGGTCGCGAGGAATTCGACGAGACAAAAATCGGTCGTCTTGTTCACAAGGTCGAAAAACTCCGCATTGTCGCCGACAGGATTCCAGGAACCGAGTTCCTCAGGACCGATGCTTTCTCCGGTGGCAATGGCATCACCCTGCAGGAGTATGCCCCCTTTGGCGTTATTGGCGCCATCACCCCCGTCACGCACTCGCTTCCCACGCTTGCCTGCAACGCCATCAACATGCTTGCCTCGGGCAACGCGGTGGTTTTCAACGCCCACCCCTCGGGCGCCAAAATCGCCAACAAGGGTGTTCGCCTATTCAACAAGGCCATTCGCGAGGTGATCGGAATCGACAACCTCCTGACGATTGTCGAAACCCCCACGCTCGAAACCGCCCAACAACTCTTTGATCATCGCGAAGTGAAATTGATCTGTGTGACCGGGGGCCCGGCCGTGGCCCGCGCGGCCCTCCGCAGCCCCAAGCGCGCGATCGTCGCCGGTCCGGGCAATCCTCCGGTTGTGGTTGATGAAACCGCGGATCTGAAAAACGCCGCGATTTCCATCATCGCCGGCGCCGCCTACGATAACAACCTGCTTTGTATTGGGGAAAAAGAGGTTTTCGCCGTCGGCTCCATCTTCGAGGAGCTTCTGGGCGAGATGACCACCGCTGGCGCCGTCCGTTTGGACCGGGCCCAAACCGATGCCCTGACCCGCGTTGCTTTCCAACCGGGCGAGGGCGGCAAGGTTGTCCTTAACAAGGACCTGATCGGCAAGGATCCGATCGTTTTGGCAAGAGCCGCCGGTTTCTCCGTTCCGGAAAAGACCGAGCTTCTGTTCGCTGAGACAGGAGTGGACAACCCCTTTGTCGACCATGAGCAGATGATGCCTTTTGTTCCGTTCGTTCGCGCCCGGGATGTGGATGAGGCGATCGCATTGGCCAAAAAGTATGAACATGGCTATCGCCACACCGCGGTGATCCATAGCCGCAACATCGACACCATCACCCGGATGGGTCGCGAAATGGACACCACCCTCTACATCCAGAACGGCCCCAGCACCGCAGGCCTTGGTTCGGGCGGCGAAGGGTACCTGAGTTTTTCCATCGCCACCCCCACCGGCGAAGGTGTCACGACGCCTTTGACCTTCACGCGCCAACGGCGCTCGACCACGGTCAAGGCGATGCGGGTTCTTTAATTTCCGGTGACACTCCGGGATTGGGGCAACCAAAAGACGAATTTGGGGAGTTTGGCTGGTGCAAATCGGGCGGGTGGAAGGGATGGCGATCTCCACGGTAAAGCACAAAAGCTTCACCGGCGTTCGCCTGCTCATTGTCCAGCCGCTGGATATCCGCGGGGCCGATGAGGGTGAGCCCCTTCTGGTGATCGACCAACTCGGCGCTTCCCGGGGAGACAGGGTGATCCTCTCCAGCGACGGTGTGGGCGCCAGAAAAATGGTGGGTGACAAGAGTTCGCCCGTCCGATGGATGGTGATGGGAATTTGTGATGTGGGAGGGGCGTGATGCCCGGTTCCACCACAAACCAACCCGAAACCGGAGGCTGCACCCTGGTTTTGGCTCTTCATGGGGACCTTGGTCCCAGAGAGATCCTTGAGGCTGCCCGGCTTTCTTGGAGAAGACGGGGCATACCGGTCGAGGAAGTTTGTGCCGAACCTGCCGCCGTGGTTTCCATAGCGGCGGAACTTGCCTCGGCGGGTTTGATCTGGTGCATGCTTCGGCTTACCGATCACCCCGAGTGGGAATCGGCCGGGTTTAACCGGCTCGAAGGTGTTCGGGCGGCCCATGTGCACCGGGTTGGGGGCCTAAGCCGGGCGCTGAATACCCTCAAGCCACAGGTTTTGGTGGCCGAGGGGAAAACAGCGACACTTTACGAGATTATCCGCTTTGGAGCCGACCTTTGGGAGGCGCACAAGGCCGAGGCAAAAAAGGCCCTGGCAAATCAGGGGCGAACCGATTCGGGGGCGGCAAAGTGAGATTGGGCGCGGTGATCGGAAGCGTGTCTCTCAAGCGGGTGCATCCGTCACTCACGGGAGTTCGTTGGATCATCGTTCAACCCATGAGTCTTGCCGCGTTGAAAACTTCCGTCGCGGTCGGGGACCCCGTCGGCGATGGTGAGGACCTGGTGGTTTATGACGAGCTGGGCGCGGGCATCGGACAGATGATCGCCTTCAGCGAGGGGGGCGAGGCGGCTGCGCCCTTTCATCCCGGCAAAAAGCCGGTGGACGCCTATTGCGGGCTTCTTTTGGACAAGGTTGTCTTGGAGGACAGAAAATGAGCGCGAACGAACAAAACCTCAAGGAATTCATCTGCGAAATCGGTCGCAGGCTTTACGACCGGCAATTCGCCGCGGCCAACGATGGAAACATCACCGTCCGTCTCAACGAGCGGGAACTCCTCTGCACTCCGACAATGGTGTCCAAGGGGTTCATGACGCCTGATGACATCTGCAAAATCGACAATAAAGGTGTCCAGATCGCCGGCAAGCGCAAACGCTCCTCCGAAGTGCTTCTCCACCTTTCCGTTTACAGCGAGCGCCCCGACATCAACGCGGTGGTCCACTGCCATCCTCCTCATGCCACCGCCTTTGCAGTGGCCCACGAGCCGATTCCCAAATGCGTTCTCCCCGAAGTCGAGGTGTTTTTGGGCGAAGTGCCGATCGCGGTCTACGAGACCCCCGGTGGCCAAAAATTTGCCGACACCATCCGCCCCTATGTCAAGGATTGCAACACCATCCTTCTGGCGAACCACGGAACCATCACATTTGGTCCGGACCTGGAAAACGCCTACTTCAACACCGAAATCATCGATGCCTACTGCCGCATTCTGATCCTGTCGCGTCAACTTGGCCGGGTGAATTACTTCAGCGACCAGCAGACCAAGGAACTGCTCGACCTGAAAAAACGGCTTGGCTATGACGATGTCCGCTTCCACAACCAGGGCGCGCCCATGTGTGGCGAAAGCTCGTTCGACAACGAATATTCCCATTTCGTTCCCCGTCCTTTCGCGTTTCGTCGGGAAAACGAACCTGCCGGTGTCGGCGAATGCCATTGCAAAACCCCAAGCCAGGGTTCTTCCTGTGGAGGGGTCACCCGCGTTCCCCAAGGCGGCCAACAACCGCGGACCGAAGCCGAATTTGAAAGGCTGGTCCAGACCATCACCAATCAGGTGATGGGAGCCATGGGAGGTTGAAAATAAACGGCGCCAGAAACCAATGCAGCCCGATGGCTGGCATGCTCCTTTTTGGAAAATGAAAAAAAACGGTAGCGGTTCTGATTCCCAGGGAATTGTCACTTGAGGCCTGAAACGATCGGGATCCGTTGTGCCCGGGAATAAAACAAGGGCGCCAAAGGTTTCCCGGTCTCGAGGTTAGAACCCGAGGCCAAATTCCCCAGGAGGGAGCTTAAATGTTTCGGATCAATTGGAAAAAGGACAAGGTCGGATTTGTCAACACTTGGGCTTTGACCGCAATCTTTGTCGGCGCGGTGGTTGCCCTGGTCGTGTTGATTGGCCTTGCTGTTTCCAACGGGGACTGGGCTCCTTACACCAACCCGATCAAAGGCGTGATCGTTGCGTGGTGGGTCCTGTCGATGGTGTTTGTCCTGATACGGATTGCCGTTTATCGAATCGGGATGGTTCGCAAGCGCGAAAAGTTGAAACTGGAAGAACAAAACAAGGCGGAGGGCAAGTCATGAAGGTAAGCGTGATCGGTGGCGGGGGGTTGGTTGGCAGTATGGCGGCGTTTGCCCTGCAAATGGGGAAAGTTGCCAGCCATATTTCCATCATCGATGCCAACAAACAGGTCGCCGAGGGCGTGGCCCTCGACCTTCTTCAGGGAGCGTCCCTCATCGCCGACCAGCGCATCATCGCCGAGGATATGTCCGGCGTGGCGGATAGCGATGTCGTGGTGATCACCGCGGGGCTTCGTCGCAAGCCCGACGAATCCAGACTTGACCTAATCAATCGCAATGTGGATCTTTTCCTTGCACTTTTGGGCGATGCCAAAAAGGCCGGTCTTCGTCCCGACTCCCACCTTGTCGTCGTGAGCAATCCCGTCGATGTCCTGACACACCTGGCCGTCAAACGCTCGGGCCTCGATTGGCGACGGGTGATAGGTTTGGGCACCCAGCTCGACACCGCCCGTTTCTGCTCCCATATCGCCAGGCGCCTGCAGGTCCCCACCACACAGGTGAAGGCGCTCCTTCTGGGTGAACATGGCGATTCGATGGTTCCAATCTGGTCATCGGCGACGGTTGGCGGGCTTTCACTTGAACAATGGCCCGGCTGGAACGCGCAAGCCGCGGCGGAAACTTTTGAGGAGACAAAAACCGCCGGCGCGAAGATGATCTCCCTCAAGGGGGGTTCCGGCTTCGCCGTGGGGGTTTCAATACGCGAGGTTGTCGAATCGATCCTGCTTGACAGCCGAAAGATTCTCCCCGTGAGCACTCTTCAACATGGGCTATACGATTTGCGCGATGTGTGCATTTCGGTACCCACCGAGGTCGGCGCGGGTGGAGCGCGCAAACAGTACGAATTGCCTCTGACCTCGAAGGAGAAAATCGGCCTGCAAAACTCGGCCAGGGTTCTTCGCGGAATCATCGACCAGGTCGAAGCCCGCCTTGCCAAGGGTCCGGTCGCGGCCGCCCAGTCGGCCGCTCCCGTTTCCCAGGCTTCGGCCCCCGCCCCCGCGCCGGCACCTGTGCCTGCTCCGGCGGCGGCTCCCGCCCCGGAGGGCGAAACCAGGCCAATTGGTCATCCTCCGGTTCAGGTGCGCACCGCGGCCAATCGCGCGGCATGGAACCGCGGCGCCTGATTTGCTCGGACATGAAGTGTGAAATTGGATCCTTAACGGGGAGGCTTTGATCATGACTGAAGCTGAAACCCTGGCAACCGTGCTGGGGCTGGTCGCTGGATATGAGATTCGTTTGGGCCATGGCCTCGCCGTGTGTCGCCTGGACGAGGATTCCTACATCGTCGAATACGAAACTCCCGGCAAGGATGGCGATGCGGAGTTCAGGGAAAAGAGCTTCAAATTGGCCAGCAAAGCCGCGGAATTCTTCGTCGAACAGCGCCACAAACAGAAGCTTGGGACCGATTTCGAAAACCCCGACGACGAATGATTTTCCGACCTTTGTGGAGACCATGGGTCTCCAAAGGTCGTTTCTTTCAAGTTGACACCCCAAAGGGGCAAAAATAATGCCAATCAAAACCCTCGAAGAACGCCTCGCGCGCATCCATGCCAACCCCCATGGAGGCAACGACTACATCCTTGCCGATGCCAAGGATGCGGACATGGCGCTTTCGATCGGAGCTCCCGGCCGTTCTCCCGAGCGATGGCCCGACGGGGAGATCAAACATAAAACTCTCTCCGAGTTCCGTGAGCAGATCACCGAAATCGTCCACCAGGGACTGGTGGACATCATGTTGATGTCCGCATCAACCGCCGAAGTCCTATGCATGGAAAAGCGGCTTTTTGAAAACAGCAAGGTGACCCCCGCCGCCCGCGCCAACGATACCACCGACATCCATATTGTCCGTGGATCCCGCTATCCCGGTCAACCTTCGCTCCCTTTCCGCACCGCGACGCTCGACCACATCATGTGTGGCAAAGCCGAGTGCGAACCGGGTGTCAAGCATTTGGGTCCGGACCTGGGTCTTTACAGCATCACATTTGCCAACGATGCCGAGCGCGACCGCATCGCTCTTGAAGAATACAAACAGTTTCGCATCGAAGCGGAAATCAAGGGTTTTCGCCACTTCCTGGAAGTGTTTGATCCCAATGTGGCTGGAATGGTTGATCCC
>CAWUOD010000170.1:0-6582 GCA_963923115.1 uncultured Singulisphaera sp. | reverse complement strand
AATCCAAATTGGATGGAAAGACGGCACGACATCTCGATCGCGATGACATGGTGGGCACGGCGATCAACACCTTCATGGGCCTGACGGTTCAGTGCGCCCAGTGTCACAATCACAAGTTTGACCCGATTCGCCAGGAGGATTACTACCGGCTTCAGGCGGTGTTTGCCGCCGTGGATCGCGCGGACAAAACCTACCACATCGATCCGGAAAACGGGGTCAGGCTGGCAGGGCTTCAGAAAGAAAAAGCGCAACTGGAAAAAGAATTGGCCTCGCTTCCGGGTGGCGCGCGGGCGGAATTGGAAACAAAACTTCGTGCCTTGGGTCTTTCTGCTCCCGGGAAAGCCGAGGCGTTTGGATATCACTCGGCCATCTCGACGACCCCCGATCATCCCGAATGGATCGAAATCGACCTTGGGCGTGAAGTCGCAATCGAAAAAGTGTTGGTTTGGCCCTGCCACGATGAATTTGGCGGGATAGGCGCGGGTTTCGGTTTTCCAGGGGCAATCAGGGTTTCCCTCGATGGCAAACCCCTGTTTGTTTCGGACAGCATTCCCTCCCCTGGATTCGAGCCACTGACCATACCTTTGAAGGGTGGCCGCGGAAGAATCCTCCGGTTCGAAATTCCCAAATTGACCATCCGGCAAGGCGATTACATAGCGGCGATTGGAGAAGTGGAAGCCCTCGATGTTTCGGGCAAAAACCTCGCCCGTGGAATTGCCCCCAGGACCAGTTCCTCCATTGAGGCGCCCCCCCGATGGGGACGGGCCAATCTGACCGATGGGGTGAAATATGAAGCGCCCCCCGAGACCCGCGCAAAAATGCGTCTCATTCTGGAACAGATCAATCGCGAGGCGACTCTTCCCCAGAACATGGCCGCGCAGGCGAAACGATCGGAATTGGCCTCGAAAATCCGGATCATCCAGGCGAAAATCGACTCCCTTCCTCCCCCGTCAAGGGTTTATGCGGCGACGGTCCACAACGGATCCGGGGCTTTTCGGGGAACGGGACCAGACGGGGGCAAGCCCCGATCTATTTTCCTGCTTCAGAGAGGGAATGTCGCCAAGCCCCTCACCGAGGTCAAACCGGGCGCGATTGCCTCGCTAAATCATGTCCAGATCGATTTCCCCGTCACGGGAAATGAATCCGCAAGACGGGCGGCATTGGCCCATTGGATCTCCCATGGGGAAAATCCGCTGACCTGGCGCGTGTTTGTCAACCGGATTTGGCGATTGCACATGGGGCGTGGAATCGTCGAGACACCTTCGGATTTTGGAAGGATGGGATCGGCCCCCAGTCATCCGGAATTTCTGGATTGGTTGGCCGCCTGGTTTCGTGACACCGGTCAAAGTCCGCGAAAACTGAGCCGGTTGATTGTCACCAGTAGGGCTTACAGACAATCCTCACAGGCATCCCCGAAAACACTTGAAGTGGATCCCGCGAATCTTCTTTTCTCCCGTCACAGGCGGCACAGGCTTGACGCGGAAGCCTATCGTGATTCGTTGCTGCTGCTCTCGGGAAAGCTGAGGCCCGAGCCTTTTGGTCCACCCTTCAAGGATTTTGTTGTGGAGAAACCGGAGCATTCCCCCCATTATCTCTACGAAAAGTCCGATCCCGCGGATTCGTCGACCCACAGACGATCGATCTACCGCTTCGTGGTCCGATCCCAGCAGCACCCGTTCCTGACGACCCTGGACACGGCTGATCCCTCGCTAATGACGGACAGGCGCAATGAAACGCTTGGCCCCCTCCAGGCGCTGGCAATGTGGAACAACCCATTTGTTCTCGAGATGTCCCGCGGGCTGGCCGCGAAAGTTTCAAGGAAAGGGGCCGGGGGCAAAAGGGAAGAATTGTCTGAATCGATCAGGGAATTGTTCCGGACGGTTTTGCTTCGGGAGCCAAGCCCTGAGGAGATTGGGGAGTGGACGGCCCTTGTGGAAAAAGGCGGCGTCAAATCGGGCCTGGAAAATGCGGCGCGGGTAGCGTTTAATCTTGGCGAATTCGTCTTTGTTGACTGAGGGGTGAAACGATGAACACGATCCCTGTTGGCGCGAGTCGTCGTGAATTCCTTTGGCAATCAGGGGGTGGACTGGGGGGGATTGCCTTGGCCTCAATGATGGGCCCGGCAAAAGGATATGGCGCTCAAGGTCCCAAAGAAGCCCAAGGAACCCATCACCCTGCCAAAGCCAAGCGGGTGATCCAACTGTTCATGGCGGGGGCCGCAAGCCAGGTCGATCTTTTTGATTACAAACCCGAGCTTTTCAAGCGTCATGGCCAGCCCTCGGATCTCAAGGGGAAGATCGAGGCCTTTCAGGATGGTTTGGGCCCCTGGCTTCGACCCATTTGGGATTTTGCGCCCAAGGGGCGTTGCGGGAAAATGCTCGCCGAGGTGGTCTCGCCGTTGGGCAAAGTGGTCGATGAGATAGCTTTTGTTCACAACATGACGGGAAAAACCGGCATTCACAGCCAGGCGACCTACCTTCAGGCGACGGGCTTTCAGAACCCCGGATTTCCCGGAATGGGGTGCTGGGTTAGTTATGGCCTGGGTTCCCTCAACCAAAACCTGCCCACATTTGTGGTTCTTCCCGACCATCGGGGATACGCCAGCAACGGAACCAAGAACTGGGATAACGCATTTCTTCCGGGTCAGCACCAGGGCACCATATTAAGGCCCGGTACCTCCAGTCCGCTTCCAGATCTGTTTCCCCGAAGTGTGGACACGGTTGCATTTGGGGGATCCGAGAAGGAGGCGCGGGCACTTTTGGGAAAAAGCGACCGGAAATTTGCCTCCAGCCGCCTGGATGACTCCCGAATCGATTCGCGAATTCGCAGTTATGAATTGGCGGCGGCGATGCAGCTGGCTGCCCCTGAGGCAATGGATCTCACAAAGGAAACAAAATTTACCCACGAGCTTTACGGGATCAAACCTGTTGGGACGCCTTTCCCGAAGGAGATCAATTTGCCGGAGGAGGCTGATGCCATGGGGCGAAAATGCCTGGTGGCGCGGCGACTTTTGGAACGGGGAGTCCGCTTTGTTCAGATCTGGTCGGGGTGTGACAACGGTTTTCCCAGACGGAATTGGGACAGTCACGAGGACATTTCCCGGGATCATGGGCCTTTGGCGGGCGGGATGGCGGTTGCTGTTGCGGGGTTGCTGTCCGATTTGAAGCACAGGGGGATGCTGGAGGACACTGTCGTGCTATGGACGACGGAATTTGGCCGATTGCCTTCCTCGCAAGGGGGTAAGGGAAGGGACCACAACCCGTATGGATTTACCAGCTGGTTGGCAGGCGGGGGTATTCGGGGTGGAATTTCGGTAGGTCCGAGTGATGATTTTGGATTGGCACCGGCAGAACCGGCAAAAGCGACCCAGGTTTACGATCTTCACGCAACGATTCTCCATTTGCTTGGATTGGACCATACGAGGCTTACATTTCGGGCAAATGGGGTGGATCGGCGCCTGACCGATGTCCATGGAAAGGTAATGTCAGAAATTTTGGTATAAGTGGACTGGCCGTTTGGATCCATTTCGCCGAAAATTGACTTGATAACCAAGCGAAGCACGGCTAAAGTTGTAACTTCCCACCGGGCCAGCTTTGCTAGCGTAGCTCAATGGTAGAGCACTGGTTTTGTAAACCAGCGGTTGCGGGTTCAAGTCCCACCGCTAGCTTTCCCGAGCAAAAAGGGGCAAGTGGTGGGGATTTGGCATTTTGGAAGGGGTTGGAACAGGCAAGCAAAAGGGTAGGTGGCCGAGCGGCCAATGGCATCAGACTGTAAATCTGACGTACTTAGTACTACGGGGGTTCGAATCCCTCCCTGCCCATTTTGAAAGCGATTTGTGAAAGGTTCGGGACTACCGCGTCCAAAACCGGCAAATCCTTGCCCCTTCTGATAGAGAGCCAATTGCGGGCGTAGCTCAATGGCTAGAGCACCTGCCTTCCAAGCAGGATGTTGTGGGTTCGAGTCCCATCGCCCGCTCTGGATTTATGGCCAATAGGTGTTATCCTAATGGTCAGAGTCCATTTTTTGTTGCTGCTGTAGCTCAGCGGTAGAGCGCGTCCTTGGTAAGGACGAGGTCGTGGGTTCAATCCCCACTAGCAGCTCTGGGTCGAAAGAAGAGGCCCGACCGGAGGGTGGGTTGGGGATTCCAAGGATTCCCAGGACACCACTTCAGGCTTTTTGGTATTATTGAACCAGAAAGGCCCGCATAAGGCGGGTCATTCCTTTTGCACCTTCGGAGGGGCGATGGCTAAGGAAGAGTTTAAGCGGACAAAACCGCATGTTAACGTTGGAACCATTGGACACATCGACCACGGCAAGACGACTACAACCGCTGCCATTGTCGCCCGTCAGGGTCACAAGAACAATGTTGCCAACATCAAGAGCTACAAGGAAATCGCCAAGGGCGGTACCGAGCGTGACGATCTCAAGACCGTAACCATCGCTGCGGCCCATGTCGAATACGAATCCGCAACCAGGCACTACGCGCATGTGGATTGCCCGGGACACGCCGACTACATCAAGAACATGATCACCGGCGCCGCCCAAATGGACGGTGCGATTCTGGTGGTTGCGGCCGATGCAGGCGTTATGCCCCAGACCCGCGAGCACATTCTGCTTGCCCGTCAGGTTGGTGTGCCCCGTATCGTTGTATACCTCAACAAGATCGATGTGGCGTTGGCTGATGACCCAGCTGGCGAACTTGTCGAGCTCGTCGAGATGGAAATCCGTGAACTTCTCAACAAGTACGGTTTCCCCGGTGATGAGATTCCAATCATCCGTGGCAACTCCCTCGCCGTCATGCAAAGCAACGGCAAGGATGATGGCGCGGGCAAGTGCATCGACGACCTCGTCGCAGCTCTTGACTCGTACATTCCGCTTCCAATGCGCGAAGCTGACAAGCCCTTCCTCATGAGCATCGAGGATGTGTTCTCGATCAAGGGTCGTGGTACTGTCGGCACCGGTCGTATTGATCGTGGCGTGATCAAGGTTGGTGAGGAAGTCGAAATCATCGGTCTCCGCAAGGATGTCCGAAAGACGACTGTCACCGGCGTTGAAATGTTCCAGAAGACCCTGGACCGTGGTGAGGCTGGCGACAATGTCGGCGTTCTCCTACGCGGTATCGAGCGTAACGACCTTGAGCGTGGTCAGGTGCTTGCCAAGCCAGGCAGCATCACCCCCCACACCAAGTTCGAGGCTCAGGTGTATATCCTTTCGAAGGAAGAAGGTGGCCGTTCCACCGCGTTCTTCACCGGATATCGTCCCCAGTTTTACTTCCGCACAACCGATGTGACCGGGAACATCAAGCTTCCTGAAAGCATCGAAATGGTTATGCCTGGTGAAACCGTCAGCTTCACGGTTGAGCTTCTCCCCGAAAGCCCCATCGCCATGGACGAAGGTCTTCGCTTCGCCATTCGTGAAGGTGGCCGCACCGTGGGTTCGGGCGTGGTAACCAAGATCCTGGCCTAAGCCGGATTTTTAAAAAATGGACTGCAATGCGCCCGGTGGGAAACCCCCGGGCGCCAGTCATGACAGAATCAAGTGCCTCTGGGCATGTTTGGAATTTGGGAAAGTGAAGGTTGAATCATGCGTGAGTATGTTTGGCTGGAATGCACCGAAACAGGTGACCGTAACTACCGGGTTCAAAAAGAAACCCGTGGCGCGGATCGTCTTGAACGGAAAAAGTATTGCCCCCGCCTTCGCAAAGTGACCATTCACAAAGAGAGCCGGAAGAAGTAATAAAATTTTTTGGTGGGGTCGTTTCTCCTGCCAAAAGATTGCATACGGGCGTAGCTCAATTGGCAGAGCACCGGTTTCCAAAACCGGCGGTTGAAGGTTCGACTCCGTCCGCCCGTGCTTGATCAAGAAACAAGATCGTACATTTTCGGGGCGGGTAAGTTACCGCTCCCTGATTTGAACTGGACGGATAAGCGATACCATGGCGGTCTCCGCACCAAAACCCGCAAGTAACCAAACAGTTAAAACAGGACTTGGAGCAACTTCCGGTCTTGTTGGCGCTGTTTTGGTTATCGCTGCCACCGGGGTCGTTTTTTGGGGTATTCCCAAAATCCTCTCGGTGTCCTCCTGGCCCGAAGGCCTCCAGTTTCTTGGTGGCGCCATTCAGTTTCTTGCGGTTGTTGCCGGTATCGTGGGCTCGGTTTTGGGCCTGATAAAGCTGGCGAAAACCTCTGGTACCCCGCAGACCCCCTCTTACACCGCCATTGCTTTGTTGGGACTTGTTTTCATTAGCCTACTTGCATTGATGGTTGGCTGGTGGATGGATCACCTTGTTTACCACAGTGGCGCGGCCCGTCCCATTGGGCTGGTGATCACCATGGGTTTCGTTGCTTTTTCCCTTAGTCTTGGAATCCGACTTTTTTATTCGCCCGGTTGTGGTGCGCTCGCGACCATGCTTGGTGATCAGGGCTGGTTTTCATCGGCCTCCTACAAGAAGTCCCAGGGCGTGCGGATGCGTCGCCTCACCCTGTCGGTCATGCTTGTGATTCTTGGAACCGGTATTTGGTCCCTGTTATCGTCGGCCTCCATCCGCAAGGGTGGCGACATGACGGTTTCCCTGCCTTTTAC
>CAWUOD010000169.1:0-6605 GCA_963923115.1 uncultured Singulisphaera sp. | reverse complement strand
GTATCGTCGGCAGCGTCAGATGTGTATAAGAGACAGGTGATGGAAGTGGTGGATGGAATTGTCCCTTCCTTTCAAAGTATGGGCACGGCGACTGTATGCCCCTTATGCTCCAAATGCCCCTGGGGAAACCCTTCCTCAAGTCCTTGCATTGAAGCCTTTTTACAAAAGCCGGAAGATTTCCTTTTCCTTCAAAATCATCCTTGAAATCGGCGCATTTTCTTAAGATGGCCTCAAAGGAAACACGGGCTTTTGGGAACAGCAATGATCGACCTGACCGACCGCCGCAAGGACTACACCCGGAATGGACTGGAAGAGTCCATGCTGACAAAGACGCCTTTTGAGCTTTTTGACCAGTGGCTTCATATTGCCCTGGAGAGCAATCTTCCCGAGCCTTACGCGATGACCTTGGCGACCGCCACCCCCGATGGTGCCCCATCCGCCCGAATCGTTCTACTAAGACAGGCGGACCAGCGGGGACTCGTTTTTTTCACGAATTACCTAAGTCGCAAAGGGCGGGAAATCTGTTTGAATCCTCGCGGATCCCTTCTCTTTTATTGGCCAGAGTTGGAGCGACAGGTGCGGATTGAGGGTTTGATCGGAAGAATTACCCCTGCCGAATCGGACGAGTATCACCGCCTTCGTCCACCAAACAGTCGGATCGGAGCCGCCGCCTCGGAGCAAAGTGGAATCCTTCAGGGGCGAAGGGAACTTGAGGATCGGGTAGCGGAACTATCCGCGAAATATCCCGATGGTGACATACCCCGTCCGGATCATTGGGGTGGATACAGGCTTGCTCCGGAATATTTCGAGTTTTGGCAAGGGCGCACCAGCCGTCTTCATGACCGGCTTTTCTATCAATTGGGCAAGGGCGGAATCTGGGAAACCGGTCGCTTGGCACCTTGAAGTCCGCTAGGATACAAAAAGTGCGCCAGGATGAGCGGAATTGAAACCAAAGCATGATTTTCGGGGACCAGGCATGAGCCAATCAAAACGAAATTCGCAAAATGGGCGCCCTGGATTTACCCTTATTGAAGTTTTGATTGTGATCGCGATTATTGCCGTCCTTATCGGACTCCTTTTGCCCGCCGTGCAAAAGGTGCGCGAGGCTGCCAGTCGGACGGTTTGCAAATCGAACCTGGGGCAAATTGGCATCGCGATGGTTCAGGCCCATGAAAATCGAACCGGGCGAATGTTCCTTCATCATGATTTTGAAGCCGACATCATCAAAAATGTCGGTCCGAAGCCCACTCCCGCGATTTCCAACTTGTTGGATGGATTTACTTCTCCATATAACGGTTTGACTGTTGATCCGGAGGAGCAAACGGAGGATGGAAAACCCAAAATCACGAGATCGTTCAACACCTTTGCCGACAAGTATTGGGAAGATTCCCTCCTGCCTTTTCTGGCCTCGCGGGCCGATTCCGATTCCGCAATCCACAAAAGCGGGAAACAACTCTACATAGAGAGCCGAGTCTACCGCTGTCCATCCGATCCCTACTCGGCCTCGGAAGTAAGGCTTCCAACGCCTCCACCCGGAATGCCTGAAGCAGGCGAGACACCGACACCGCCCAAAACAGCCGATCCGATGGTCGATCCAAATCAGGTTGCGGGCTCCATGGCGGGCTCCATGGATGATAGGGACCCGGGCATTATTGGATTGGGACACCGGTCGTCCTACCTTCTTAATAGCCTTTTGACACACAAGACCAAAAGGTGGGGCACACCCGATTGGCGCAAATTGCATGAATCCACCCACCCTGCCAGCTTCGGGATCATGGTGGAGGGGGATTTTCGGGGAATTGTTCAGGACAATCAGGACCCAAGACAGGATGATTGTGATGTTTGGCTTGGCACCAATCGGATCAGTCCCTGGTTAAGCAAAATTCATGGTTCCGGAAACAGCCATGTGTTGTTTCTTGATGGTCATGTCGAGCTTCTACCCCAGCCAAGGATTTTTTCGGCCTTGTTCCCCGATGGCAAGGACCATCCCGAGGATATGCGATTTGGCGATTAGGGCCCGGGAGAATGGGTTATGAAGAAGGATTGGTGTTCTGTTCCTTTTTGGTTGATTATTTCCATTGGAATGGTGATTTCCCAGGGTGTCCTCAATGCCCAAACCCCATTCCTGGATCAGGCAAGATCCCATTTTGCCCAGTGGGATATGAACAAGGACGGCGAAATTTCGGTCCCTGAGATCGACAGGGCCATCGCCAGCCCCAAAACCAAAGGTCCGACCGCCGCCGCGGCGGTCAGTATCCGGCGGGCTTTGAAAGGAAAAAAGATCACGGTCGATCATTTGACCCTTGATAAGCTCTCCCAGTCTGTGCCCCGTCCGGCTGATCAGAAAACAAAAATTCCCGACTACGAGGGGATGTACAATACGGCTCTCAAAAAGATCGCAACCTCCCGGACCGGGCTTTTTGGCACCGAGGGGCCGGGTCTTGACTCGATTAGTCAGGGTCGTTTGGGTGATTGTTATTGTCTCGCGCCCCTTGGGGCGATGCTTCACCGAGATCCCAACCAGGTCAAATCCATGTTTACACCGTTGGAGGACGGAAAAGTCATTGTGCATTTGGGGCGGGAAAAGGTGGAAGTGCCGCCTTTGACCGATGGGGAATTGGCCCTGTTCGCTTCCACCAAAACCCAGGGGATCTGGGTTCAGACCTATGAAAAAGCGATGGGGATCCATTTGGCCGCCAGAAAGAAACAGCTAACAACCCCAATTGGAGCCGTGGGGGCGGGTGGATCGGCGGGAACAGCCCTGGGTCTGATCACCGGCCACAGGTTTGACCGTTTCTCCTGCAAGCCATTCAGGGATGAAGCACTTTCCGAATCGGAAAAGGGCGCGAAGCTCGCGGCCCTGAGAAAGGGATTGGATTTGTCCGTCCGCGAGCAGCGTCTCATTTGCGGGGGAACTCCCAAAGATGTGAAGGTTCCCGGGGTCACCCCCAATCATGCCTACGCCATTTTGCATTATGATCGAAAAACCGATCTTGTGACTTTCTGGAATCCCCATGGACAAACCTTCAAACCCAAAGGCGAACCAGGATTGGAATTTGGTTATCCTGTCGCCAAAGGGAAATTTCAGGCGCCTCTCAAAGAGGCGGTAACCTGGCTGGCCGGATTCAATTGGGAAATCTCCGAGCCGAAACCATCAGCGGAATAATCCTTTGGCAAAGTTGGTGGGAGAGGTTGGCTGGAGAGGTTTGATGGTGAACCAATAGCGGTCCCCCAATAGTGGCCCGATCCTTGTTTTTTTTGGGAAGTGAATCGTTTCTGCTCACTGCCAAGGCTCATCACCATCTTCCGAGGCCACGGTTCGAAGGATCTCCTTTTTCCAGTCGGATTTATGAATCGGCCAGCACCAGACGGTCATTCCTCCCTGGCTCATGCGGCGGGCCCGGCTGAAATTGCTGACATAGGCCAGGCATTCCTTTTCCAGGGGCCACAAGGTTTTTCCGGGTCGGGGACCGTTTGAGGCGCGGTGGACCAATGCTCCGTGGTCGATGATGCTGAGTATGGTCGGCTCCGGGGAATCAAGGAGTCTTTGCGCGACCAAATCGATCGGTGTGCCCTCAAAACGCTCCAAAGTTTTGGCCAGGTTTGCGTCGGTTTCGCGCCAGACCTCGCGAAACCATACGGGCGGCACCATCAGCCTTTCAACCAGAATGCGAACCCATGAGGAGGGGATTTTTTCCCCGGATTCCGCTCCCAAGGCTTCGGCCACCCGGGGGATAAGTTTGTGGGCGATCGTTTGGGCGGCGAGCCTTTGGCGACTCTCCCCGCTTAAGGATTCCCCCAAACAAAGCTTCCCACGGGAAGCGGCCCGCTTTCGGCCAATACCAGATGCTTCTTCCCGGATTTCGGTGCGGACCCCGGAAATGGATTGCGCCAAATCGACCCAGTCCACTGGAGGCCGGAATAGCCTCATGCTTTCGAGATAGGTTTCGACAATGCGGTCGATGGCGTGTTGTAGGTCCTCCATGGTCAAACCGGCGTCCATGAGAATTCCGGAAGATTCCGGCCTTTCCTGGTTGATTGGGCCAAAAATGGGATTGTCCCGGCCGTATGGATGATTAAGCGCGAATGAGGCGTTTGGCACCCCTTTTGTTATATGTACGCATGAACAGTAAAAAGCAAGACATTCCTCTTCGCCTCACCGGAAAAATCCGGTATAATTGATGGTGGGTGGTCCCCTCGTGATCACCTTCCCACCTACCAGGGGCATCCACCCGCCTTGCCCTGGGCAAACGAGAACCAGACATGAAAAAGATTTCGAAGCTTGGTCTAATTCCGTTTCTGCTTCTGGGCCCGGCAAATACTTGGGCGGGTGTTCCTTCCGATCCTGTGGAAGTCGCCAAGGTTGTTGGCCGGCCAACGAGGATTGACATCACCCCTGCCAGATTGCTTCTTCAGGGCCCCCGGTCCGCGCGTCAGGTATTGGTTCAGGGAACCTATGCCGATGGGGCTGTTCGGGACTTGACCCCATTTGCGCAATTCGAACCACAAAAAGGACTGGAAGTTCGCCTGGGAGAGGGGGGCTTTGTCGAGGCCACCGCAAATTCCACGGGGGTCCTGGCGGTCAAGGTTGCTGGACAAACCATGCAGCTGCCCGTTGAGGCCACCGGTGTCGACAAGGCCCGACCGGTTTCGTTCCGCCACGAAGTTGTCGCCGCGATGAATGTGGGTGGGTGCAATGCGGGTGCCTGTCACGGCACCCCATCAGGTAAAAACGGCTTTAAGCTATCCCTTCGCGGATTTGATCCCGCGGCGGACTATACCCAGCTCACCCGCGATGTGCTGGCCCGGAGGACACTATCGCAAGAACCCGATCAGAGCCTTTTCCTTCTCAAGGGAATGGGGCGGGTTCCCCATGAGGGCGGACAGCGATTCGCCGCGTCCGCGGTCGCCACGCGCGCGGTCCGGCAATGGTTGTCCGAAGGGATGAAAAATGATGAGCCAACTTTGCCCGCGGTGAAAAAGGTCGTTATCGAGCCGGGTTCACGCGTTTTGCTGAAACCCTCCAAATGGCAACAATTGGCCATTTCGGCCCAGTTTGCCGATGGCGCCATCCGTGATGTAACCCGCCTGACCAACTTCTCCTCGAGCGATCCCGCCGTTGCCGAGGTTTCGGGTTCGGGTTTGGTCGAATTCCGCCAGCCAGGCGAGGTGGCCATCCTTGTGCGCTATCTTGAAGAGCTCGAAACCGTTCGTCTGAGCTACCTTGAGCCCAAAGCCAACCTGGTTTGGAAGGGGCCCGCCGAAGCGAATTATGTGGACAAGCTAACCTTTTCCAAACTCAAAACCCTCGGCATCCTGCCCAGCGAAATCTGTTCGGACGCGGACTATGTTCGCCGGGTTCATCTGGACCTTTGCGGGTTGTTGCCTGATGGGGCGGTGGTGAAGGCCTTCGTCGCCGACAAGGACCCCAACAAGCGTTCCAATTTGGTAAACAGCCTTCTTGAACGACCCGAATATGCGGATTTTTGGACAATGAAATGGTCCGATGTCCTTCGTTCCAGCCGCAAGACCATGCAGCTCAAGGGGATATTTGTTTTCCAGGACTGGCTGCGTGGCCACATCGCCAACAACACCGGAATCGACAAAATTGTCCGTGAATTATTGACATCCTCGGGGAGCACATTTGCCAACCCCGCCTCGAACTATTACCGAATCGCAAAGGATTCCCAAAACCTGGCGGAGACCACGGCGCAGCTCTTCTTCGGAATCCGGATGCAATGCGCCAAGTGCCACAATCATCCGTTTGAACGCTGGAGCCAGGACGACTACTACAGCATGGCCGCGTTCTTCTCCCAGGTGGCTCACAAGCCAGACCCCGATCAGCCCGGGCCCAAACCGGAGATTCCCGGGGCGGAAATCGTCTATGTTCGACGCGATGGCGAGGTCACCCAACCCCGCACCGGTAAGGTGATGCCACCCAAATACATGGGCGGACCCGTCGCCAGGATTGAACCCGGCCAGGATCGCCGTGAGGCCCTTGCCCAATGGGCCACATCCGGTGATAACCCCTTCTTCGCCAAAGCAACCGTCAACCGGATCTGGTTCCATCTGGCAGGCAAGGGGATCGTCGATCCTGTTGATGATTTCCGCGAATCGAACCCTTCCGCCAACGATCCTCTTCTCGAGGCGCTGGCCCAGGACTTCATCAAGTCCGGTTATGACCTCAAGCACATGATCCGTGTGATTTGCGCCTCATCAACCTACCAGTTGTCGACCAATACCAACGACTCCAACAAGGACGATAGCCGCTATTTCTCCCACGGCGTGTCCAAACTGCTCACCGCCGAGCAACTTCTCGACGCCATCTGCAAAGCGACCGAGGTCCCCGAAAAGTTCCCGGGCCTTCCCCCAGGAACACGCGCCACCCAGCTCCCCGACACCGAAGTCAACCACATTTTCCTCAAGACTTTTGGTCAACCGGCCCGGGAACTGGCTTGCGAATGTGAGCGCGAAAGCGACTCCAACCTGGCCCAGGCGCTTCAGCTTATCAATGGTCCGACGATCAACGACAAACTCAAGTCCCCAACCAACCGGATCGGTCGTCTAATCAAGGAAAACAGGAAGGATGCGGAAATCCTTGAGGA
>CAWUOD010000168.1:0-6609 GCA_963923115.1 uncultured Singulisphaera sp. | reverse complement strand
GACAGCCTTCGACCTTGTCCAGTTTGAGCAGTTCCCGAACCTGGTCATAGTCGATTCGGAACATGGGAAGGCTCTCCGCGCGGGAGTTGTCGCTCAGGCGGCTGGTCATGACCTCCAGAAGCCATTGGATCGCCTCGATTTTCGCTGCTTTTTTGCCCTCACGAACCATGGGATCGGTGATGTCCTGCCTCTGGGAAAACAGCATCAGGCGATTGCGGGCAAGGGTGTCGATCGGTTTGACACGCCCGCCCTCGAGCATGGGGAGTTCGCCAAACGCGTCGAAATCAAACGCGTCGGATCGCAGTGGGGGTGTCGAGGTCGCCGCGGAGTAGGCGACGGTTCCAACCAAGGCAATGATCGACCAGACCAGAGTGGGTCCGGCCCATCCGGGAAGGGCGGCTGTTTTTTCCCGGGGTGGCATGGTGTTTTTGGTGACACTTCGTTTGCCGCCAAAAGCGAGAAAGGTCCACAAGGCGGCGCCAAAGTGGATGAGCATTCCGAGCGAAACCATCACACAAGAGATATAAGGGATCGTCCACCCCGGATTTTGCACGACCTGAAGGACGGTGCCCGAATCGCCCGGCAGCCAGGACGATTGAAAAAAGGTTTCTCCCGCATGGCGCATGGGGTCGTTCATTTTGATGGAAACTTCACGGGACACGCCCTGGGAAGGGTCCTCAAGGGTGATATCACTCTGGAAGTTTTTGGGGGTGTCTGTTCCCGGATAGACATCATGGATGAATTTGCGGAGGGTGATGGTGTAAGGTTTGTACACCCGCAGGAAGCGGAGTGTCATGCGGGGATTTTGATCCTTGGCCCCAATATCAACCATCTGGGTTTTGCGGTCGGAGACACTCGAGAGCCATGTGGAAACAAGGAATGTCCCCATGGATTGGCCCGTTTTGGGATCCGAAAGCTTGATGTAGGCGCTTGGAAGATCGACCCGTTGTTCGGGATCGGTTCCGGAAACGGGAGGGGTGTCCTTCGCCGCCACATCCAGTCCATCGCCTTTGTCGGCGGGATTTTCGAATCCCTCCGGCAACTTTTCCAACATTCGGCTATTTGGCTGGTATTCAACGACTTTCACGGTGAAGGGAAGCCGGTCATCCGTGATTTCTATCCCCGATTTGGCCGCTTTTTCCAGCATCGAACCGGGAATACTGACGACCCGGTCCATTTCGGGATGTTTTTCATCGGGGCGCAGGAACACCAATTCCGCTTTGTCGCGGCGTTCAATGAAATTGGACGATGCCCCATTCAGGATGCTCATCTGCCCTTCGATGGCAAATTCACGGGTGACGAATTCACCCACCATGAGCAAAAGCAGGCCCAGGTGCAGGAGCGCGATTCCGGGAAGACGCCACCTTCGCGAGGGATATTTCCAATCCCTTACGGAGACCTTGAGAAACCCCGCCAACAGATTGATGAAAAGGAGCAGGGCCAAAAGCTTTCCGCCGGGAATCGGAATCGATCCTCCGAGGCTGGCCGAGGGCCCGACAAAACCTAGTCCGAAGATTTTGAAAAACTCCACAAGGAGCTGATTGGGAACCAGCACATACCACGACCAGAAATACCTGGTGATGACATCCCAGATCGTCGACTGTTTTTGGGCGAGGGTCCCAAAGAAAACCAGGGCGGCGGAAAGGAGGAAAAGAATCACAGTCAACCGGAGGCTGACAATGACTTTCCACACCTTCAGCATGGGACTTTCGGGGGATTGATGGCCGGAAATGGCTTGTTGCTGGCTCATGGCTTGGCTTCAACTACTCAGGGAGCTTGAGGGTCTTGAGAAGGTCCGCAAGCGCGGCCTTTTCCTTGGCGACACCGTCCGCCGGGCCCATCATTTTGATGAACCAGGTTTCGGAGCCTTTGGAAATGATTCCCGCCGCGATGGATTTTGCGTTTGAGCCTTTTCCGGCGAGATCCACGAAAAGGGCTTTTCCTGCCGAGCTGGGAACCGGTTTGGCATCCGATTCCGCTTTGGCGTTATCCACTGGGTCCAGGCCGACCTGGGTACGCCATCGATTAATATTCGCACCCAATCCGCCTGCCGGGCCCGCCAGGGGGGTTATGGTGATGTCCACCGTGCCGTTTGCGGCCTGGTAACTCTTGAGGGAGAGCGGCTTGGGCGGAATCTCTTTCCACCCCTGGGGCAAAACCAGGCTGATTTGAACGGGTGGTCTTTCCGGAGGGGAGGGAATGCTCCCTTTTTTGGTGTTTTCAGGGGGAGAAACCGGAGGCCGATTCCCCATCATTCCAGCAAAAGGACCGCCTGTTTTTGGCGCGCCCGGGCCAACCATGTCGGCAAAAATCGCTTTTTTTCCAGCGATTTCGATTTCCTTGGTGGCCGTGGCCATCTCCTTCTCGGTGATGGGTCCAAGGCCAACCTGACCGCGCCACCGATTAATGTTATCCAGGTCGGAACCTGCCTGGGCTCCCAGCTTGATGATGGTTGCTTCCACAGGAGCGCCCCCAGTCCCTGGGAGTTTCAATGTCGCAAATCGGGCCGGATTGCTGTCATCCCTTGTCCACCCGGTTGGAACCGTAAAAGTTGGCGCATCCGGTTTCTCGAATTTGATGCTTTGCAAAAGGGAAACGAAGGGAGCGCCGTGGCTTTCCAATTGGGCGACAGGTCCCATCAGCTTGACGAACCAGGTCGCATCGGGCCGGGCAATGATCGCCGCCAGCATTCTGGTTGGACCCGAGGTCGTGGCCGCCATCCCCGGGGGCATGGCCGGGGCGGGCTTGGCAACCGCATCCCGGGGAGCGGCATATTCGCGGATCGTATCGGGATCGGAACAACCAGCCACAAAAACCAAACTTGTAAAGGAAGCGCCAAGGACTTTCAGACTACCCCGAATTGGCCCCATTTTGGCAAAATATTGGTCCCGGGGACCCGATTGCTTTGAGGGTGGGAATGTGTTTCCGCAGACGATCATGAAGGTCACCACACTTTTTCGGGGGCCACCGGCCCGGGAAGGCACAGGAATTCTTGGAATGCTTCGCCCATCGGTCAAGTCGGCCGCAACCATATTCTAGGAACCGTCCGCCTTTATTTTTGCCCAAACCACCAAAGGAATTGCAAACCCGGCCGGGACGGGATCCCGAAATGAAAATTCCGGCTGTTTGTCGCCCCTTTCCGTTTGGGGACATCCTTTCCCAGCCACATAGACTAATAAAACTGGTTCGAATGCCCTTTTCCGGTTTTTCCCTCCACATGGCCTTTCCGGATGCACCCACCCATGCGTGCCTTTATTCTTGCGTCGTTGATTGGATTGTTTGGAATCAGCTCCCAGGCTTTTGGCCAACTAAGCCCCGAAGGGACACTCAAAAGTTTTACCGTGGCCCCTGGTCTGGAAGCGACGGTTTGGGCATCCGAGCCCCTTTTTGTCAATCCAACCACCCTGACCATTGATCACAAAGGTCGCGTTTGGGTCTGCGAGGCAGTCAACTACCGAAATCGTCTCCGTGGGAAGCCGCCCACCCGCAAGGAAGGCGACAGGATTCTTGTCCTCGAAGACACCAACCAGGACGGCAAAGCCGACAAGGTGACCACCTTCTTCCAATCCTCCGCCGTCGAAAGCCCCCTGGGCATCGCGATTCTTCCCACCGCAAATGGACAAAAGGTTTTCGTATGCCAATCCCCCCAAATTTGGGTGTTTGACGATGCCGATGGCGATCTCAAGGCGGATGGACCTCCCCAAACCCTGCTCAAGGGATTCCAGGGCATCGACCATGACCATGGCGTTCACGGCATTCAGATTGGTCCTGATGGAAGGCTTTGGTTCACCGTTGGGGACGCCGGGGTCAACAACCTCCAGTCAAGTGATGGCAAAGGGAAAGCCTGGACCTCCAACGGCACTGATTGCCGCGCGGGAACCGTTTGGACCTGCAAAACGGATGGCACCGATCTGGTGCGTTTCGCACACAACTTCCGCAACAACTACATGGCTTCCATGGACAGCTTCCGGTCCGTGTTCCTTTCCGACAACGATGATGATGGCAACCAGCAAACCCGGATCTGTTTTGTGATGCCTGATGGAAATTATGGCTATCATCCAAGGGGACCAGGCCAAACCCACTGGCACGAGGAACAACCGGGTATCGTTCCCAAGATCCTTCGGACCGGATTTGGCAGCCCCACGGGCATGAGTATTTACGAGGGCAAACTCCTCCCCGAAAAATATCGCGGCATGCTTTTGCATACCGACGCGGGCCCCCGTCAGGTGCGAAGCTACATCCTCAAGGCAAAAGGCGCCGGATACGAAGTCGAAACAGAAAACCTGATCACCTCCAGCGACCCCTGGTTTCGGCCAAGCGATGTCCAGGTGGGCCCGGATGGATCCCTTTATGTGGCGGACTGGTATGACCCGGGGGTGGGTGGCCACGGCATGGGTGACATCACCCGTGGACGAATTTATCGTCTTGCCCCCAAGGGCAACCAACCCGCCCGGGTGGAATACGATTTGGGCAGCGACGATGGCCTGATCAGCGCTTTGGGCTCCCCCAATCTCGCGGCCCGGGCCGGGGCGATTGCCGTGATCCAGAAACGAGGCAAAAACGCCGCCCCCCTTCTTTTCGAGGCGGCCAAGGCCAAATTCGGCCCATTCCTGCAAGCCAGGGCACTTGGCCTTTTGGCCGACATGAAAGCCAATCTCGATGAATCGGATCGTAAAAAGGTCGAATCCCTTCTTGATGACGCGCTCAGGGGGAGCGATGAACGACTGGCCCAACTGGCCGTTCGCGTCGATTCCCGGATTCCCGATTGGCTGAATGGTCCCGCGGAGAACTGGAAAGCCTTTGTGGAAAAGGCGCCAACCTCGGTCCTTCGCGAACTATTGCTGGTTTGGAGAAATGCCGACGCCGAAAAACTTCGTCCCGCTTTTGATGAAATTGTCAAACGGTACCAGGCAGGCGATTTGTTCCTTTCCAGGGCCCTCAACATCAGCGCCGGGGCGGACAGGACCAGAAGGGATCGGGTCATGGCCGATTTGGAAACAGTCCTTGGGGGCTGGTCCGACCGGGTCGCCCAACTTGTCTTTGATTTGCGCCCGGCGAGCTTTGGCAGCGGAATCGCCAGGCGTATCGCCGACCCCTCCATCCCCGAAGCCCAACGCGCCGACCTGATCGACATACTTGCGGGGGAAGATGACCTCGCATCGGGCAAACAACTTCTCGAGATCATTTCGGGTCCACAACCGGAACTTGTGCGCAAACGGGCCGAGGAAAAACTTTTCCTCTTTTTGGGAGGAAAATGGGCTGGCTTGGCCAAAGACCAGGATTTCGCCAAAAAACTGGAGGAAATCAAAGACCGGGTTCTTTGGGCCAAACTTGCCGGGGCCGCAAAAATCGAAACCGCTCTCCCTGCCCTTGTCGCGCTTGCCCAAACAGGCGATTCACCAGGCGCCAAAACTGCGGCCCTGAACGCTCTTGGGCGCTTTGATCGTCCGGAAGCGGTCGCCGCTTTGGCACAGGGAATGGAAAACGCCGAAACCCGGTTGGCTGCTTTGGCAGGTTTGGGAATGATTCTCCAAACGCGCGATGCCAGGCAGGCGACAAACGCCCTGGAAGTGATCAAGACCGCACTGCAAAAGGCGGATCCGAAAAAAGCGTCCCCGGCCGCATCCGAGCTGGTCCAGGCCCTGGTCTCCACCCAAAAGGGGAGCGATTGGCTTTTGAGCCTGCCCAAAGCGGATCTGAACCCGGTTCTCGCCTCGGAAATCGGAAGACTGCTTCGCAACAGCCCTTACCAGATCATTCGCAATAAAGCGATGATCGCCTATCCCGCACCAGGGAAAATGGACATGGCCAGGCTGCCAAAGGCATCGGATCTTGCCCTTCGCAAGGGGGACGCCAAACGGGGCAAGGTCCTTTTTGAGGCAAGCGCCAAAAACGAGCTCCAGTGTCTCAAATGCCACAGGGTCATGGGTGGTGGTGGCGATATTGGCCCCGATCTTTCCCTCATTGGCAAGAAAGCCTCAAAGGAAAACCTTCTGGACAGCCTTCTCACACCGTCCAAAGCGATCGCGGACCAATACATCGTTTCCGTGATTGAAACCAAAAATGGGCAGACCATCAGCGGTTTGGTCATGTCGGAAACTCCCGAAGCCATCACCCTGCGCGATGGCAACGGGAAAGATCACCGTGTCGCCATGACCGACATTGAGGAGAGAACCAAAAGCAAAGTTTCCATCATGCCCCAGGATCTGGTTGCCTGGATGAGCGAGGACGATTTGGTCGATCTGGCCGAATATCTTTTGACTTTCAAGACCGGTTCCATGACCCCGGCAGCATGGCAAATTTTGGGACCATTTCCGGACAAGGATGGTTCGGCCCTGACCGCGAACTCGCCTATCGAAAAGGTTGCGGGAGCCTATTCCCACCTTAAGGACAAATCGGGAAAAGCAACCTCCTGGAAGCCTATACGACCAGCCGCCGATGGGTATTTGGATCTGGCGGCGTTTCACGGAACGCAAAAGGACAACAGCTATTCCTTTCTGTTGACTGGAGTCAAAAGCCCCGTGGCCCAGGAAGCAACTCTCCTACTTGGGGCGGATGATGGAAGCCGCATCTGGATCAATGGTGCTCTGGTTCACGAACAGAATGGGA
>CAWUOD010000167.1:0-6639 GCA_963923115.1 uncultured Singulisphaera sp. | reverse complement strand
CGGCAGCGTCAGATGTGTATAAGAGACAGCTGGGAACCTTCCCAAAGGGCTGGAGCAGCATTCGAAAGGAGTTTTCTTTTGGCCTTTGAGGCCTCCAGGGTTGTTTGCCAAGCCAAAAGTTCAGGAGTCGATTTGGGTATTTGAAGCTCCGCTTGGGAATCAAAAATTTCGCCTAAAACCAAACCAGCGAAGGCCTGGTCCGGGAGATCGCTCAGGGAGCCATGTGATTCAAGGTGCCGGATCCATTTGGCAAGGCGATCTTTCAGGTGATTCAAGCGGTCTTTGTCTTTGATGTTTTTGGGTAGAAGCTTCCAGGCAGGGTGGATCGGCTGCGTTTCCGATTCAAAGACCCCGGCCAAAGCGAACCTGGGGTCGTCTGTTGTAAACTCAAGGTGGCCTGGAAGTCCCTTGTAGCGCGCCAAATTTAGTCTGACCCAGCGAAAACCTTCCGATGGTCCGGAGTCGGCAATCATTTCTCCATGAAGGGGCCCCAGGATCAGGATGTGGGAGCCAACCGAGGAAAAGATTTTTGCCTGTCCCCTCATCCAAACCCAAATCGACCCGGTCTGGATGGGAAAGGTGGGTGTTTTCAGGGTGCGGCCGGTTCGGTCATAAGCAAGTCCCCCCGGTTCTTTTTCGGACTCGGGGGTTGGCCCGAGACCCGTCCACAAAGGGTCACGACAGGCGGCCACAAAGGGAAGAAAGCCAGTCCGCCCACCGGAAAGATCGATGGCGCCCGCTTGACGGGGGCCAGCGCCAAAACTGACATCATCCGGAAACCACCCGGGTTTTTGGGAATAGTCAACCAAGGCATCAACGGTCGGCTTTTCCTCCTTGCCCTCAATCCATTGGGAAATAATGTTTTCTTTTGGAAAAATAATATTTTTAGAGAAATTGGATGTTTTAAGTTTTTGTGCCAGAACCCTTGCCAGGTTTTGGTCAAGTCCTTTTCTTGCCAGATCCCATTTTTCCGCCAAAGCGTTGTTGCTTTCCTGATGTTCAAAACGGATTTGGCGGTAGCTCGAACTTTCCAGCATGGAATAAAGGCCGTAATAATCCCTGGTTGAAATGGCATCGAATTTGTGATCGTGGCACCTGGCGCAGGAAACGGTCAGTCCCAAAAAGGTTTTGGTCAAAACATCAATTCGATTATCAAAGCGATCCGCCTGGTCCTGTCGAACATCAACGGGAGAGTGGATTTCCTCGCCCAAAAAGAAGAATCCGGTTCCCAGGACGGATTCATTGGAGTCGAGCCCAGGGCGTCCACGGGGATTTTTCACCAGGTCGCCCGCAAGGTGTTCCCTTAAAAACTGGTTGAAGGGAATATCTAATTTAAGAGCGCGAATGGCATAGTCCCGGTACTGCCATGCATTGGGAATGGGAAAATCGAACTCGTGTCCCCGGGTCTCCCCGTATCGAACCAAATCGAGCCAGTGTCGGCCAAAGTGTTCCGCGTGCTCCCAGGATTCCAGAAGGCGATCAACCTCCCGTTGATAATTTTCCTCGGACGGATCCGCCAGAAACTTTTGAAGTCTTGGCTCATCAGGTCCCAGCCCCGTCAAAACCAAATGAAGTCTTCGATAGAGGGTTGCCGGATCGGCCGGACCAGCACCCTGAATCCCTTTTTTCTTTCGCTCCAGTTCGAGATAGGTGTCCACCGGATCGGGCAGATTGGGGGTGGCTTGGGGAGTTGGTTTTCCTTGGGTTGCCAGGGATGATTTCAGAGGCCCCCAGACCCAATGGGATTGTTTTCGCTTTTCGAGGTCAAAGGTTTCCTTGTTGCCTCCCGGGGCCATGGTTTGCTTTTCGCCAGGCCAGGCCGCGCCCGATGCGATCCATGTTTGAAAGTCCTTGACAACATTCGCCGGTAATTTGCCTTTTGGGGGCATGAGCAGATCCGGTTGCTCATAGGTCATGGCGATTACAATTTTGCTGTTTTTGGGATTTTTCAGGTCGATAACCGGCCCTGAATCGCCCCCTTTCAACAGCGCAGATCCGCTGTCAAGGAGTAATCCGCCTTTGTTCTTTCCGGATTTTACGGAGTGGCAGGCTTGACAGTGCTCCACCAGCACCGGACGGATTTTGGTTTCGAACAGAGAATCATCCGCAGCGGCGAGGGTGCTTCCCCCTTTGAGAGGAACCAGCAAAAGCAAGGGTAACAGGTAAAATTTCATGGCTTTAGCCCAAGGCTATAGGGCACCTCGGCCCAGGCGGGTATGCCATAAGTATAAACATCGCAGATATTCCGGTCCACTCTATAAACCATTCCAAGGATCCGTTGGCTGGGGGATCTGTGATGCCTCTGGCTGGCACCAGGATTTCCTTCACGAAAAAAGGGGTGGCTTTTGGCCACCCCTTTAGGGGAATGCAAGGACCCTGAACGATCAGAGGTCTGCTGTCTTAAAACACAATGCCGCCCCGGAAGGTATTGGGGTAGGGCGAGGGGATGTTTTTGAGGTAGGCACCAGTTAGACCCGCGTATACCGAGATCGTTGGCACATAACCCGGGCCGGAGCCACCAACAATGTCTATCAATCCATCCCCATCCAAATCGCCGATGGTGACCCTTACGCCGCCCGCAAAGTTCGGATTGAGATTTACCGTAACTCCAGGGGTGCGGTTGGGACCATAGTAAACCTTCATTTGGGGAGCGCCGCTTCCGGTTCCAGCAAGGATGTCCGCTTTGCCATCGCCGTTGATGTCGGCGGCTGCGACAAATACACCTCCGGCAAGGTTTTGGTTGGCGAATGCGAAGAAGGAATCGACAATGGTGTAGCCACCTAATGTTGGGCTGGACACATCCAGGACCAAGGTGTGGCTGGAATTTTTGGCCGCGCCGATAATTACTTCCGCCTTTCCGTCTCCGGTGTAGTCGCCAGCGGCAATATTCACACCCCCATTGTAACCCGAACCATAGGGCATGAAAGATTTGAGGGTGGTGTTGTCCTTGCCGCTAAACACCTTTATGTGATTGCTCATGGTGAGGGTGCCAGTGACGATGTCGGCAAAACCATCGCCATTTACATCTCCAGCGGCAATGCTAACCCCGCCAAAGTAATTTTGGGCATAAGCCAGGAAGCTGGTGATTAGGGCATTGGTTTTGCCGTCAAAAGCCTTGACGGCGGGTACCGCGCCAGCCCCGGTGGCGACTATGATGTCGGCGGTGCCATCTCCGTTCAGATCTCCAACGGCGGTGCGCAGGGATCCACCATAGTTGGGGAATGGTGCAAAGCTCCGGGTGGCGACACCGTTGGTGTTGTAAATCGTAACCACAGACACCGCGCCTGGTGCTGTTTCTCCCGGGCTTCCCAAGACCATGCCACCCGAAACATTCGCTTGGGCAACAGTCAGCAGGACATCATTGCCGGTTCCACCCTTGTAGGTGATTTGGAACCTGGTTGAGCCTGAAACAAAACTCGATCCTTCGGGGAGACCGGCAAAGGTCCCAACCACAGCGGTGGAGCTTTGGTTATCCACAATCGTAAACTGCTGGCCAGCCGAAGGTTTGTAACCGCCAAGGAGTTGGGTATTCAACTTCGAATTGCCAAGGTTGACCCCGGTGGTCACTATGGTTTGATCGTAACCTGTTCCAGGGGTGAGCCCTGCGATCTCGGCAAGGTAGGTTGCGCCGGATTCCAGGTTTAGGATTTGGGAGTTCATCTGGCCGGGACTTGAGCCAGGCGAGAAGGTTCCGCTCTGACCGCTAATGGTTGAGGCGCTTCCAATGGCGTTCAGGGTTCCACCTTGGGTTGCCAGGGTGCCACCCGAGGTTCCAGCGAAGGATAGGATTCCCTGGCTAACAGCGATCGTTCCACCAAAGCTTGGGGAGCTTGTGTTGATGGAAACGGATCCGCTTCCCGTCTTGAGGAATGTTCCAGCTCCAACCCAAGTGGATGTGATGGCGGAAGTGGAGGGGTAAGCCGAGGTGAGTGTCGACCCGGAGGCGATATTGATAACACCGGCACCGGTGACCGGCCCGGTCACTTCGCTGGACAGAACACTTAATGTGCCGGGGGAACCAATGGAAACCGGATTGGTATTTCCAATTGTGTCCTTGCCCGCGCCACTTAGCGCAAGAGTTCCCTCAGCCACCTGAACATTTCCAGCAAAGGTATTGTTTCCGGTAAGTGTTTGATTTCCAGGTCCACTCTTGAGGAGGTTGCCTGTGCCGCTGATGTTGCCGGCAAAGGAGTTCACAGAGGAGGGGCTAATCACCCCAACATTCAGGTTGGTTGTTGGAATCAAGCCAAGGTTCACGACACCAGCGCCATTCAGGCCGCCAATCTTGTCGCTTATTCCCGCAAGGTTGAGTGTCGCGCCGGATGCGACGGTCACCACGGAGCTATCGGGGAGGGATCCGGAACCCGAAAGCGCCACCACCCCACCATTGATGGTTGTGTTGCCGGAGTAAACAGAGGGCTTGGTGATTGTCAGCGTACCTGAGCTGTTCTTGATGAAGTTGACACCGCCACCGAGGACCGCGCCAATCGTTCCTTGGGACGTTTGGATATCCGAGAGCGATGTTAGGGTTCCGGCGTTGCCATTGATAGATCCCGAAACAAGGTTCAGGGATTGGACCGTGTTGTTGAATCCGCCAATATTTATGGTTCCGCCCTGTATTTCCAGGGTTCCGGTGATCTGGTTATTTGCCTGGAGCGTCACAGTTGCTGTGCGAACCAGGGTTGCACCGGGGAGGCTGCCACCATTGGTTGCGCCAAGATTGACTGTTCCGGCCTGGATGTCGTTGCCGCCCGTGTGGATATTTGTGGCGGAAAGTGTGAAGGTTCCGGAGGTGGTTTTTACGATCCTGCCCGATCCGGCAAGGGTCGAGTTAACCCGGCCAGCCCGGAAGTCGTAAGAGCTCGCGGTTAAGGTGCCCAATGATCCACCGGCAACCGGACCGACCAGACCTCCGTCCACTATGAGGAGGGAAACTGTCTCCGAGATCTGGGAGGAGCCAAAGTTAAGGGCGCCGCCTGTGATATTTACGGTTGCGGTGTCCGCAATTTGATTTTCTTTCAGGAGAAGAAGGGTTCCACCCGTGATATTGACATTTCCGGGAATGGAGATCCCATTGGAATTGGCGGCAACCGTTCCACCCGACACCAGAGTCAGTCCGCCGTAGGTGTTATTTCCGGACAGAACCAGGGTTCCGGTCCCCGAGGCGATAAGGCCCGTAAACGCCCCACCCAGGTTGGCGCTCACGATACCATTAGCCAACAGGTAGTTGGCCTGTTGGGTAAGAAGGCTGCCCCCCGTAGAGGTGATTTCACCACCCGTAAGGGCAATGGTTTTGAAGGTCTGGGTGAAATTCCCAAGGCTTAGCAGACCGGCGGAAACGGTCAGGTCCGGAGTGTTGGCAAATTGGGCCACTGTGGCGTTTGATCCAACCGATAGGGTTCCACCGTTCACCAGCACCTTGCTCATTGAGAAGGTGGCGGTGGAGGCGCTATTGGCCACCAGGATTCCGGCTGTCACCCGAAGTTCACCGGTAAGGAGTTGAGGCGTGGAAACCGTCACCGTTCCCGTGGCATTTTGCTTGACCAGGCCAACGGTTGAGTCCACACCAGCCAGTATGCCTGTGATGGTGCCATTTTCCGAAATAACGGAGGCCTTGGAGGTCAGAATTCCTGTTGTGCCCAAAAGGGAGCCAAAGATCAATTCCACACCAGCAACCGTATCCTTGAAGGAAGCGATATCAAAGGTACTGTTGCCCTCGATTCGGACAATTCCGTTATCAGAGATCTGATTATTGTTCGCAAGGGCCACCGTGCCGCCATTGATAATTTTCAGGTTGCCATTGATGACCTGGGTTGATCCGGCAAGGGTCACAACGACGCCGGAACCATCAACCACCACACCACCGGTGGTTGGGACTGGAGCGGTTATTGTTGTGGAAACACGGTAGACAAACACACCCGGCCCAGCGATGGTGACCTGGATGTTGGTGGGGTTTGTTTCCAGGTAGAAGTTGCCATTGATTGTCAGAATGCTTACCAGGGAATTGGTTATGAACCCATTTGACCCGGTTAGGGTAACATCCTTTACCGTCTCCGAGAAGTTGTTCATGGCAAAGGTGCCATTGTTGATCGCAATCGAGGCTGTGTCAGCGATCTGATTGGCCATGCTCAAAACCAGCGATGTGCTGGAGTTAACCGAGATGGATCCGCCCAAGGTAGAGCTGTTGGCGGCTGGGTTGGCCAGGAGAATGCGCCCGGCAAGGATTTTGGTGAATTGAGGAGAGTTGGATCCTGTCAGGGTTAAATCGGGGCCCCCCGACTTTGTCAGGGTTCCGTTTCCGGTAATGGAACCGGCGAAGGAAACAGGAGAGTTAGCAAGAATAGTTAAGTTGAACCCGGTAAGTGGAACCGATCCCGTTCCACTCAGGTCTGTCAGGGTTTGGTCCGCTCCAAGGGAAAGGGATGCGCCAGAGGAGATGTTCACTCCCGGAGTGCCAATAAGCCCATTAACTTTACCGGGTATCAGGGTTCCGGCAGTAACGGTGACTTGATTTGCCGTGGTAACTGTGCCATTAACCGTTGCGATGCCTGATGTAGTTTTGGTCAGGCCCGCAGCCCCGACCAGGTTTGCATCGACGGTGCCGGATTGTAGGTTGATGTCTGTTGCCAAACTTAATGT
>CAWUOD010000166.1:0-6648 GCA_963923115.1 uncultured Singulisphaera sp. | reverse complement strand
AACTCATTTTGCCTCTTCCCCGGATTCTCCGGTTTGTGGAGGAGTTGGAAAACGCTCTTTTTCTTGACAGTCCCGCCTATCACAGTGTGATTCAGGCCCCGGTCCGCAAGCCCTCTTGTATAGGATGTTACGAAGGCCAGCCTAAAGCTTTTAAAGAGCAGATGGGTGAGCTTTTTACCCGGTTTGGTCCACCGGAAAAATTGGAGGAGGCCAAAGATCACAAGCTCTCCGGTCTGATTGTTCCGCATATGGATTATGCCAGGGGTGGCGCGACCTACGCCCACGCTTTCCATCACCTGATGGGACAAACCAACGCCAAACTTTTTGTGATCCTTGCGACATCCCATTACAGTGGTCATCCTGTCAATCTCACCCGCAAACACTTTCAAAGCCCCCTGGGGATCATTCCCACCGACATCGCTTATGTGGACCGGATCGCGGAGCAACTGGGCGACTGGGCTTTCGAGGACGAAGTGGTTGCCCATTTTCCTGAACACTCCGTAGAGTTGGAGGCGGTTCTACTCCATTACCTCCGCCCCAGGGAAAACGATTTCCGGATAGTTCCCATTGTCCTTGGCAACATCGACAAGGCAATGCGCTCCGGACAACCAGGCGAAAAAAATGCCATACTTTCCAAAATCCTGAAAGCCCTCAAGTCGGCCGAGGCCGCGGCCAAAGAGTCAGTCTGCTATCTTCTTAGTGGTGATTTGGCCCACATCGGGCCCAAGTTCGAGGATCCCGTGAAGCTCGACAAGGATCGTATCGCATCCAGCCGCAAACAGGACAGGATAGTGATGGATCATCTGGTCCGGGGCTCCGCCGACGATTTCCTTAAAGAGGTCGCATCCGAGCAAAACGCAAGAAATATCTGCGGTGTTGCCCCTTTTTGGTATGGTCTCAAATTGATGGGGAATCGCCCGGGAAAACTTCTTCATTATCAACAATTTATCGATCCCAAATGGCGTGAGAGCGTCTCCTTTGCCTCGGTGGCATACCCAACATGACCAGCGCACTTCCTCCCATTTTGTTCAATGCGGCTCTTGACCGGTTTCGCAAGGAACACGAGGTCCTCGCTATTCCGACAGGCCGGTATCGGGCCCGGGTCTGGACCTGGGGAAATGGCCCGGACCTTCTTTTTATCCATGGAATGTCGGACCGGAGTGATTCTTTTGTTTCCATTGCCTCGGAGCTCTCCAAAAATTACCGGTGCATCGGATACGACCTGGCCGGAGTGGATCCAAACGATGGCGCAAAGCTGTTTGGGTACAAACACACCCACCTTGCGGAGGATGCGATTGCCATCCTGGATAAGCTGGGCGTGGGCGAATCGAATATTCTTGCCGCTTCGTTTGGAACCACCATCGCCCAAAGGCTTCTCCATGATTATCCGGGCCGCTTTCCTGCCGCCATCCTTCAAGGGGCGTTTCCCCATCGGCCGCTTGGTTGGAAAAATTATCTGATGGCTTTGGTTGGGCGCTTTTTGGGAAAAAAGCCGATGCTAAGTTTCCCAAAATATGATCAAACCCTCCACGCCGTTTATGGCAATGATTTCGCGCATCGTGAAGCCGAAGCATGGAATTGGTTCCTGCAATGCGTTGGCAATAGCCCCTTGGGAACAATGGCCCACCAGGCCTGCATGATTGCCAATCTGGATTTGCGGCCCATTTTGCCCTCAATTTCCCAGCCCGTGCTTTTGCTTTGCGGGGAAAAGGACAAGGTCGTGAAGCCCCAGGCAACCGCCCCCTTGGTCAAACTCCTTCCAAACCGTGAACATTTCCTTCATCCCGAGTGGGGCCATGTTCCATGCTACACCCATCCTGAGGAAATGGTCGACCAGGTCCAGCGGTTTCTGCGGGCTAAAGGCCTATCCTAATCCCCATCACCAGAGGCAAAAATTCCCCATGGCATCACAACCAAAAATCGCGATTCTTGGAATAGGTCCTGATGGGGTGGAGGGACTGCCTGCCCGTGAGCGCGAACTTCTCCTCCAGGCGGCGGTCGTTCTCGGACCTGTCAATGTTCTGGATCGACTTGGTCAGCTTAGCGCAAGACGGATTCCCCTTGGGCTTAACCTCGCGGAAACTGTAGAAACACTTTGCGGACTAGACCCGATCCAAAGGACTGTTGTGGTTGTGGGTGGGGATCCCCTCTTTTACGGACTGGCCAGGTACCTATGTGAAAAGTTGGGGAAGGACCGTTTCGAAGTCCTTCCCCATGTTTCCTCCATGCAGCTTGCTTTCGCGCGCATCAAGGAGAGTTGGGAGGATGCCTACCTTGGGAATCTTCAAAATACCACCTTGCCCAAAATCCTTGACCGTATCCGTACCGCAGAGACCGTAGGTCTTTTTAGTTCCGACCAGGTTGGCCCCCGTGAGTTGGCCAGGGAAATGCTCGCCAGGGGAATCGATTACTTCAGGGCTTTTGTTTGTGAAAATCTGGGCACACCCGGCGAACGGATAACCCAAGGCGACCTGACCGATTTGCTTTCGATGGCTTTTGATCCGCTCAATGTGATCATCCTCAGGCGAAAAGAAGGTCGGCCCGATCTGCCCATTGCTGCCAACCGATTTTGGCCCTTTGGCAATCCCGACGATGCTTTCGCTCAAAGTCGTCCCAAAAGCGGCTTGATTACCCAAGCCGAAGTTCGCGCTTTGGCCTTGGCCCAAATGGTCCTTCGTCCGGGTACAATTTGTTGGGATATTGGCGCGGGTTCCGGCGCCGTCGCCATCGAGGCTGCCCGTTTTTGCGAACCCGCGACGGTTTATGCCATTGAGGAGGATGCTGCCGATTATCACCTGATACAGGCGAATTCCCAAACCCTCGGCGTTGGCAATGTCAAAGCGGTGCTAGGCAAGGCCCCGGAAGTTTTATCCGACCTTCCCGAGCCAGATGCCATTTTTGTCGGGGGCATTGCGAATGAGGTCATTCGGGTGCTGGACAACGCCTGGCGCCGTCTGCGTCCAGGGGGTCGGCTGGTTGCGAATGTGGCAACAATCGAGTCGCTGAGCGAAGTCTATCGTCGCCTCCGGGAACTTTCCGGACCCCATGGGCAATTGGAAGTCAGGCTGATTCAGATTTCCCGCGGGGTGGACCAGCTCAACGCTTTGAGGCTTGAGCCCCTCTCCCCGAGTTTTTTGCTCCGTGCGGAAAAACCGGCCTGACACCCTGGTCCTTTCCAATCAAAGATATTGTATGCAACAATAGGGGGCAAATTTGCCCCCGCCGTTTTTTATGCCAATATCGGATCAATCACCTCGCCGTGTACATCGGTGAGTCGGCGTTTTACCCCATTGGAATAGTAGCTGAGTCTTGTGTGATCGAGTCCCAAAAGATGAAGAACTGTGGCATGAAAATCATAGATGGTTGTTCGGCCATCCACCGGCGCAAAACCAAGCTCATCGGTGATTCCATGATGTCCAGGTTTCAGGCCCGCTCCAGCCATCCAGATCGTAAACGCAAAGGGGTGGTGATCCCTGCCGCTTGCCCCAAGTCCCTGGGTAATGGGTGTCCGTCCAAATTCCGTGGTCCAAAGGATCAGTGTGTCTTCCCACATTCCACGCGCCTTGAGATCCGAGAGCAGCGCGGAAAATGGGCGGTCGATGACGGCTGATTGTGTGGTGTGGTTTTCCCTAAGGTCTTCATGGCCATCCCAGTTGATGCGTGGGGATCCAAACGCGCCGCCATGAAACATCTGCACAAATCGGACTCCCCGCTCCAACATCCGCCTTGCCAGGAGGCAATTTCTGGCGAAGGGCTCCATTTTGGGATCATCAAGCCCATAAAGGGAGCGTACGGCCCGGGACTCCCCCGATAGATCGGCGACATGAGGAATCGCTGTTTGTAGTTTTCCAGCCATCTCATAGGATCGGATTCTGGCTCGAAGCGTGTCATCAAGTGGTCGCGCCGCGGCGTAACTGGTGTTCAGGGAATCCAATAGCCCAAGGCTTTCCCTGCGGGATGTCTCGTCGATTCCCGAGGGGATCTCCAGATTGTCAACCAGCGGGCCCTTGCCTGCGGTTTGCAGGGGCACACCCTGGTAAGTTGCGGGGAGGAAGCCGCTGGACCAGTTGATCGAACCGCCGGCGGGGAGGCCACGGGGATCGGGAAGCACGACAAATGCCGGCAATTCTTCGGTTTCCGAGCCAAGGGCATATTGAACCCAGGAACCCATTGCGGGGAAACCGCTCTGGACAAAACCTGTGTTCATCTGGAATCCTGCCGGGGTATGATTGGCGCTTTTTGCAACCATTCCATGGAGAAATGTCAAGTCATCCGCATGCCTTGAGAGATGGGGAAAAATATCCGACATCCAGGTTCCGGATTGTCCATATTGTCTGAAGCCGAATGGGGATTTCATAATCCGGCCGGGTTGGCCGAAAAACAGCTCCATCTTTTTCCCCTGGACCTCCTTGCCCGCCTGCCTGGCAAGCTCGGGTTTGTAATCGAAGGTATCGACATGGCTGATTCCCCCCGGATGGAATATGTGCAATACCCGTTTTGCTTTGGGGGCAAAATGGGGAAGGCCAATTTCCGGGCCAGTTTGCGGTTTGCCGTTGTTTGGGACATCACCCGCCCGGCCTTCGCGGGCAAGGAGCCATGCCAGGGCCGTCCCCGCGGTTCCGGTGCCCAAACGGTCCAGCCACATTCTCCTGTCTATGATTGCCATGGCCAAAACCCTATCTAATGTCCAAAAATTCGCTTGAATTGAAGATGGCCCAAACCACGGGGCCAAGACCAGACTTTTTCGCCAACGAAAGAGCCGCCTCATTTTCTTTGGGCGTCGGCTCGCGGCTATAGGCCCTGGTCCAGAGGAGGCCGATCGCGCGGGAAACATCCCCGCCCGTTTCGCGCGAAAGCTCCGAAGCCAAATGGTCTGACCGTCGTTGCACGAACGGGTCGTTCATCAGGGCCAATGCCTGGATGGGTGTCGTGGTCTGATTGCGTCTTGCCGTTCGCACCGTGGGATCAGGGCAATCGAATGCCTCCAGAAGGGGACTGCGGGCGGACCGGATCACGGTTCGATAGATCGATCGGGCGAGGAAAGCCGGTTCATCCTTGAGAATGGGTTTGTAAAACACGGATCCGTAGGATTCGGTGGTGTAGGGTCGAAATCCCGGTCCGCCTGATTGGGTGCCGAGTTGTCCGGAAACAAAAAGTATGCTGTCCCGGATCGACTCCGCATCCAATCGGCGCGGTGGGTATCGCCATAAAAGACGACTTTGGGAATCCTTTTTCCAGGCTTCCGGCCGATCGGCGGAGTCTTGCTGGTATGTCCTGGACATGAGAATGAGTTTGTGGAGCGGTTTTGTTCTGAAATCGTGTTCGACCAAAAAACGGGCCAGAAAATCGAGCAGTTCGGGATGGGTTGGCGGATTGCCTTGGGTGCCAAAATCGCTGGAGGAATCGACCAGGCCGGTCCCAAAATGGTTTTGCCAAACCCGATTGACCCAAACCCGTGAAAGGAGGGGGTTTTCAGGATGGGCGATCCATTCTGCCAGCGCCAGTCGCCTGGCCCCATCGGGCGCATCCACGGGCAAACCAAAATCCGGGCTCTTGTGGCGTAACAGCCCAAACGCTCCCGCAGGCGCGTCCGCCTCGGGGCGGTCGATGTCCCCCCGGGCCAAAACTTTTTGCACGCCTGGGGGGGAGGAAATCGCGGCATAGGTTTGCGGGTCGGGTTCAGCGGGTTTTGCCAAAATCTTTTCCAATTCCGTTCGCTTCTTCTCAAGCGATGTCCATTCGGTTTGCTCCACGGGATTGAAAAATTTGGAAATATCAGGCCCTCCCGAAACCCGGGCCCCCGCGCGGAAGGAATCGCGGATTTCAGAAGGGGACAGGGCCCGCGTATGGAGTCTTGCCTCCGTGATTTCACCCGCGAAATAGGGTGACCCGCCTCCCGAGTGTCTGATTCCAACAACCAGCCGCGCCGATCCCGGGGCGGGGTGAAAAACCGGCGCCGCGGGTTTGTAGGCCGTTCCATAGGCAATCCCATTTCGAAAAACCTGAATGGTGCCATCCTTCCCGTAGGTGGCGGCCAAATGGATCCAATTGGGAGAGGATGTTTCCTTGATGGCCCCTTGCGCGCCAAGTGGTTTGGTTCGCACATAGCCTTCACTGCCGGCAATCCAAAATCCGGTTTCCAGTTCCCCAAGAACGATCGAATCAAAGCGCGTTCCATCCAGGCTTTCGATGCCCACCACTCCGCCACCTTTTTGGTCAAGATTGGATGGGCGCACCCATGCCTCAAGCGTTTTATCCATAATACCGAAGGGGAGTGGAGGACTGCGAAAATGCGCCCCTTTGCCATCGAGAATAATCGCATTCTTCTCGATTTTCGCCCCTCCAGGGTATTCTCCTTTTGGTTTCTCCGTTTCCCAAAACGATTCGCGCACCCTGGGCGTTGGTCCGGAATAAACGAGGCCCGTACGCATGGAAACCCGCGAGCGGATTTTATCCTGCGCCTGATCCAACTCATCAATTTGTTGCCGAATCCTGTTGGTTTCGTTTTTGCGTTTCGCGATCTCGTCGGAACTCAAAATTCCCCGATCGCCAACTTTGACCCCCGCCAAAGCGGCTTTGAACCTGTGATATTCGGTAAGGGAGATAGGATCAAATTTGTGATCGTGGCAACGGGCGCAATGGGCCGTC
>CAWUOD010000165.1:0-6710 GCA_963923115.1 uncultured Singulisphaera sp. | reverse complement strand
AGGGCCTGGCTAAGCTCAGGGAATTTGCCGATGGAATCGCGCCCCACAAGGACAATGTGCTCGCGCAACCCGAAATCGTCGCCGAGGCCCACAAGTTGGGAATGAGTGTCACCGTTTGGACCTGCCGGGCCAAGGACCCGGGCAAGTTTGAAACGGTACGCGAGGAAATGGCTCATTTGCTTCGCAATCTCAAAGTCGATGCGATCTTCACGGATAACCCCGACGAGTTCCCACGCTAACAAAAAACCGCCCCAAATGGCTGTGCTCGGGATCAACCGACGAACCGTTTTTTTTTGTATGGGCCATCATGAGATACGGAAATCGATAGATGGCTTGACCGTTATCGGACCATGCCCCACCAACAATAACGAAGTCCCCTTGCTTTCACCCCAGCGGAGCCAATCTTGCCATGGCGGCTGGTTCGGGCCCTTTCATTCAAAAGTCGATGAATTTTCGGGTCTTTGTGAAACGGATCACTTTGAATGGCCAGGACCAGGCCCGGTTGGACAAATCGCTTGGAAAGGAATGAATGGAATTTCCGCGTAAATCCACCTTTTGACGAGTGTTTTCTGTTTTCGTGGGTTGAGGTGGTCCTGGTGTCCCCGGTACAACCTCAATCCCCTTCCGTTCAAAGTCAAGTTCCTATACGAAGGCGCACCCGCCCCGGGTGTCCTCTTGGGACTTTCTCACCAGGACGCGCAAGCGTGACTTGTTTTATCAGCAAGGGAAAAACAACAAAATCCATCCAGCTCATTGAACAACCGTATGGGCTATTTTTCCTTCGATCCGCTGGTGCTACTTCGTCCTCAGGTACTGATCGAAGAGGATTCCATCCTTGTCATAGGCCCGCAGTTCGAGCGTGTTGTTGCGGATATTGACAAAGGTTGTGTGATAGTCGACCCGGTTGGCCGCCTTGAACCAGACAGGTGTCGGGGTAAAGTTCTCAAGACCACCGCCGCCACCGCCGGAGGTCACATAAACCACCCCATTGGATTCATCAAGCTTTCCGGCAAGAATCGGGTGGGTACGCTCATAAAGATGCACATGGCCGCAGAAGACAATGTCCACCTTGTGCTTCTCGTAAAGTGGGGCCAAAGGACGCAGGCGTGGATCGCCAAATTGGGAGCGCTTGCCCGCGAAGGTATCGCCAAAGTCGTTGCTGTCGCTGGAATAGACAGGGTGGTGGTGATAGCAGAACTTCCACTTTGCCCTGGATTTGCCCATGGCTTCATCGAGCCATTTGTACTGGTCGCTACCCGGCTCCATGGGTTTGTTGCTGTCGAGGACAAAGAAGTCCGCATCGCCCCACGAATAGGAGTAGCGATATTCAGGCGCGGGCAATGAGAAATATTTATAGTAATTGGGATCGTTTTTTTCGTGGTTTCCAATTGTGGGGAAAAGGGGTACTTGTCCGAACAGCTCCTGACAAGGCCGGAAAAGTTCCTCAACCCACTGGCGCTTGTCCCTGCCCACATCCACCACATCGCCCAGGTGAATGGCGAAATTGGGACGCAGTTCCTTCATGATGTCGGCGACGCGGCCCGTCGCGGGTGCGTTCCCCTGCGTATCTCCGATTACGGCGAAGCTGAACGGGATGTTTTCCCTTGGCGCGGTTTGCCACGGGAGGATGGCGGTCTCCAGGCGCTCGCCTTCGGGACCGGTGCAAACAACCCGGTAATATCCCATTGTTCCGGGTTTCAGCCCCTCAATTTTGATCTCGTGGAATGTGTCCAATTTGCCGGAGGAATTCTTGAGGGCCAAAGGGGCTTCGGGACCGTGTTCAATAGTAGCCCGGGTTGGCCCCGATGTCTCCATGCAGACACGAAAACTTTCCCCATCGGGAAACTGGAGGTAAGGCGCCATGACAAAATGCAGGGGCGCCCCTCCCGTGGGAGACTTGGCGCGGGAGGAATTCTGCTCAAAGCGCCCTTTGATTGATTCTGCGGTTAGGGCCTTGTCATAGATCTCCACTTCGCGCATCGCCCCGATCATGGGGACTCGTTCGTTTTCATCCGAAAAGGTTCCCAGACTCCAGGAGCCGGTTCGGTACCAGTTGATCGGGCCGCGAGCTTCCCGACTCTCCGAGGAGAGCTCCCCATTGACATAAAGTTTCATTGCTTCGCCGTCATAGGTCGCGACCACCAGCGACCAGACACCCTTTTTAAACGGTTGGGCCGAACGAACCTTGTGAAGCCGACCTTCGCCAATGCCGGGGCCCCCGGGAGTCAGGCCAAAAACCAGGTGGGTTTCATCGTAACCCAGATAGGTACCACCCGCACCGTAACGGTTGTCTTCAACCCGGCCAAGAATTCCCCCCTTGCGGGCCCCGGCATCGAGCCGAACCCAGGACAAAAGGGTGATTGCTTCCCGGGGGGCGGGAGCTGGAGCTCCCTTCTCTCCGTCAAGACGGGCCCCGGTCAGACCTCCCCCAAAATAGAGCGCCTCCACCGGAACCTTTTCCGCCTGGGGAGAGCTATTCAATTTCAGGGGTGATGGTCCGGCGCCAGGGGTGACCAGCCCCTTCTCCACCCGGGATCCTTCCAAAACCCATGCGGCAACGGGACGGACGGGCCCATCGGCCGCCGTATCCTGGCGGACAAGGGCAACCAGGGGAACAAATGCGAGAATCGATGTCAGCCAGATGGCCTGTTTCATGGTAGATGTCCCTGAATTGGCGCCAAAAATTCCTTTCTATCATCTTCCCCGAAACGCCATTGCTTTTCCAAGAAGTTTTGAGGTATTGCGGAAATTGGTTCACTTTCGGACGATTGGGGAGACACGGCTCATGACAAAGGCCCTCCAAATGCAGGCGGTAAACGGAATGGGTTGGCAAGGCCTGATCGCGTCGCTCCTTTTGGGTGTGGCGGTTGTCATCGCCCAGGACGCCCCGCCCATTCCCCAACAACTCATCCTCCAGGAAGAACTTGAGGCGGATGCGGTGTTTGAGGTCGACCTGAACCTGGAGCTCAAGGGAGAATTCAAACTGAACACTCCCAAGGGAGTGGAAAAAATCCCCACCGAGGCCAAAGGACAACACCACTATGCCGAACGCATACTCGGATTGGGAGAAACCCCGTTCATCACAGGCCCGTCCCGCATGGCCCGCCATTATGACAAGGCACAAGCAACCATTATTGCCGCCGGAGACAAAACCGAACGCTCCCTCAGGGACACAAGGCGGTCATTCCTCCTCCAAAGATCCAGGGAAGAACTCCTCGCGCTGAGCCCCGAGGGGCCTCTCACCGGTGCGGAACTGGAGCTGACCAGCGATCAATTCGACACCATGGCCCTTCCGGGAATGCTCCCGGGAAACAAACCCAAACCGGGAGACTCCTGGAAACTCAACAATGCGACCGTCCAGCTCCTTTGCCATTTTGAGGGATTGATCGAACAGGATCTCAAGGGAACACTGGACAAAGTGGATGGCGAAACCGCCAAATTCCGTATCGCGGGGAAGGCCTCGGGCATCGATCAGGGCGCCCAGGTCAAGGCGACCATCGAAGCCACGGGAACTTTTGACACCAAAACACGCACCATTACCGGCCTCATCTGGAAACAGGCGGAGGTACGGGAGGCCGGGCCCGTCAATCCTTCGGGCACCCTGACAAGCACCGTCACCATGACCCGCAAACGGATCAACACGCCCGATTCCCTGTCCGACAAGGCTCTGGAAGGTTTTCCCCCGGATAAGGAAGAAATTCCCACACACCTCAAAGCCATCGAACATCGTGACACGAAGGGGCGCTATGAACTTGTCCATGGACGCGAATGGCAAGTTGTCGCCGAAACCGAGGATCATCTGGTCTTGCGACTTCTTGACAAGGGAGATTTTATCGCCCAGGCGGTGGTCACACCCTGGGACAAAGCGCCCAAGGGAAAACACCTGAGCCCCGAGGATTTCCGGGCGGCAATGTCCAAGACCCCGGGATGGCAGCCTGAAAAAGAACTTTTGGCGGATGAACTTCCCGGGACGGACGGACGCTACATCTATCGCATCGCCATGCAGGGAAAAATGGACGGCACGGAAGTCGTTCAACACTATTTCCTGGTGGCAGCCCCAACAGGCGAACAGGCCGTGGTGACATTCAGCATGACTCCAAGACTGGTGGAAAAACTCGGCGCAAGGGACTTAAACCTTGTCGGCGGACTGTTGGTTCCCGCTGGGGCCCCCTGATTTTGCCAATACCTTATTCCAACCCAACCGGAAGGGCTTTGAGTCCGGATATATCAAACCAATATTTTACACCATTATATCTAAATTTAATTTTTATATAAAATGTGTTTGATCAAAAGCCGGAACCTTGGGGTTCCGGCCCAAAATGGATGACCCGAAATTTCAGGCTTTAATTGCAAATGCATCAAGGGCCGCCTATTGTCTTTTTGGCCAAATTGCGAATATCCGGGTTGGCATGGTTTAACAGAACCTTCCTTTGGGAAGGATTTAGCCATTCCTTTTTAACAATGCCCTTCTCGACCGCCATCAGCAATTGAAGCGTCCTGGAATCCATGCGAACAAGAGCCCCGATGGCCAATTCCCGGTTTTCCGCGTTCAAGCGACCCAAAGCCTGCGTCAATATGGGAACCACCAAAGGATCCGGTATATCACCCAGACCACTAACAGCTCCCATCACCAGCTCATCATCCGTCCCTGGAATAAGGTATTTTTGGAGTTGGGCTCCCCGTCTCGTGAAGCCTTCCATCGGGATCATCCGCAGGGCATCATAACGGGTCCCCTTGTTAACACTTTCGTTGTCGACCATGACCGAGGCCAATTCCAAAGACCTTTTATATCGCAAGCGAAGATCCTCATTGGGCTTGAGAAGGTCATCAAGCCATTGGATGGGCCATTGATTCGCCTGGGTAAGTCCGTTGATGATTCCCCCGCCGATCACAACGGCTTGCCAATCCCGCAAGGGTTTGTCGATTTGAGGCAAGGCGACGGCAAGGATATCGCCTATCACCGCTTTGTTGGCGGATTTGCCGGCATGGATCGCGACCCGCCAAATGATCGGGATTCGGCGATATTCCTCCGCCGGGTCGTTGGGTAAATCAGCGGTCATAACGGAAATCAGCTCCGCCGCCATCGGCGAATTCCTGGTTATCAAACGATTTTTACGATCTTCTTTTTCATTTGGATCAAGAAGAATTCGGGCGATCCCTTCAGCGTGACCCGGGTCGGCGCTTGTACCTTCGATCGTCGCGCCTACCGGTACCCCACCAGGCGCGACCAGGTGAATGGCCCTCAGATCCATAAGGGCTCCGCGCAAAGTCTGGCCTGGTCGAAGCGAAATACGCTCTGCCCCGGCGCCAAGTGTGATCGACCCCAAAAATTCAAGCCGATAACGCGACCAGCCACCGGTCGGTTCCACGCGTCTTTCGATCCGGCCCTGGGCGGTTTCAAGGACAAACGGATTCCCCGAGGAGCCATCCTCACAACTAAAATCGAGCCAAACATCCCACTTCTGTGGTTTGGCCGATTTTACCATCCAAACGAGATGATCCGAAAGGCCGTGCCACATTCCAATATTGCCAAATTCCCTTTCAAAAGTGATTTCGTTTCCATGGATGAAGGCATTTTCCGCTTTTAGCCTGGTGTTTTTGGGCCCGATTTCCACAAGTCCCGGATGATTCCCGGCAACCTCTTTGGAAGGCACGGACCGCGATTGCAAATACGCGACAAGATTCGCCATCATTTCCGGCGATATATCCTTCTCCAAACCTTCAGGCATAAGCGATTTTCCAGGCGTGTTCCATTCCTCTATATCAGATCGCAAAATGGTTTGTGTGCGACCCTCCTGCATCTTCAATGTCACACTGGAGCCATTTTCGGATCCCACCAGACCGGAAAAAGTCTGTCCTTTTTTGGTGGAAACAACAACCTGGGCATAACGGCCATCCAGGTTGCGGCTGGGATCGAGTATTTCCTGAAGAAGCCAGTCACGACCCTTGTTTACCACCATGCCAAGTTCGGGACCAACCTCATGGCCTTTGCCATCCAGCTTGTGACACACCGAACACGATTTCAAAAACGCCTCTTTTCCTTTCATCAGATCGATTTTGGGTTTCTGATCGGCAACCATTTTCCGGATCGAATCGACATACTGATTGATTACCACCACACGATCGGAGGACCCTTTGGACTCAAAGACCTGCTCCGCCCGTTTCCTCAACACGGGATCCTTTTCCATCAGGAGGCGTTGGCGGGCCGTTGCATCAATTACCCCCGGCGAAATGGTTTTCTTTTCCATCGCCTCAAGCAACAACCTCGTGGATTGCGGGCGCGACAACACCGCCCCGACCGCCCGGCTTCGAATGCCCTGTGAAAGTTGGCCCAGATTTTTAAGGATTATTCCCGTCGTTTCGTCGGTTCCAATCCTTGCAAGTCGATCCACCGAGGCGGTCTGAATTTCGGGACCATTCTGCGGTCCCAATAATTCCGTGAACACGCCTGTTTCATCACGATTGGTCCTTCCCAAAAGGCGCACCGCTCCCAAACGGTCCACCATCGGCGCCGATCCATCACGCACAATAACCCTTGCCCGGGAAATAAGTGTGTCGAGGATTTTCCTGTTTTCCCGTGAAAGTTCCCCTGCTCCAAGATCGAGCAAATCGGCAACATGGCCCATCTGTTTTTCACGATTGGCGGATCGCAAAAGGTAATCAATCTGTCTCTTATACACATCTCCGAGCCCACGAGACCAGAGAGGATC
>CAWUOD010000164.1:0-6744 GCA_963923115.1 uncultured Singulisphaera sp. | reverse complement strand
GGTTGGATTATTCTTGGAACTGTCGCTGCTATCGCAACATCCGCCTTTGAACCTCTTCGCCTGATCATGATGATTTGCGCCTCGATCGGATTTTTGGCTCTGATGATGTTCGTGGTGGGACCGCCGCTCAGAAGGTGGCTTGGGCATCTTTTGGAACGAAACAATGGGGAAATTTCGGTTTTGGCCCTGACGATATGCCTTGTGACCGTTTTTATCTCAGGAATGGTTACGAGCAAGATCGGGATATTTGCCATATTTGGAGCTTTTATTGCCGGAGCGGTGCTTAGTCCGCAGGCTGGCTTGCGTGAAGCGGTCTCGCGAAGGCTTCGCGAATTCACCACGGCGTTTTTTCTGCCCGTATTTTTTGCCTACACGGGACTCAGAACGAATATAGGATCCCTGAACGAGGGATATCTGTGGGGGATATGCGCCCTGGTTTTCGCCGCTGCCATCATTGGCAAGCTTCTGGGTTGTGGCATGGCTGCAAAATGGTCCGGGTATCCCTTGAGGGAATCGATCCTTATTGGAGTCCTGATGAACACCAGGGCCCTTATGGAGCTCATTGTGATTAACGCGGGGAAGGATCTGGGCGTGATTCCCGATTCGCTTTTCACCATGTTTGTGCTGATGGCCTTGCTTACAACGGTGATGACCACGCCGCTTTTTTTCCTTTTTAACAAGGGAACGGAAGTGGAAGGCGCCAAACGGATTTCCGTCGCGGACAGGTAACAACACTTTGCATTTATGGCTGGCGCAATGCATTTATGGCTGGCGCAATCGGCCCGTGCGGGATTCGACAAAAGATTCTGAAGATGGCTTCAGGCTGTTTTTTTGCTTTTTTCGATTTCGATCAGTTCGCTGTCGGTCCAGCAATCGGGCTGCTCGATGGGTTCGAGATGAAATGAGACTTCGGCGGGGCCAATTTTGCCGATGATTGCCGCGACAAGCATTTCCCCCAGATCGTGAGCCTCCACGACTCGCATTTGGCCGGGCACCAAAAGGTGAAAGTCGACAAAGCGCCTGCTTCCCGCCTGTCGGGTTCGAAGGGCGTGGAATTCGGGCTGGGCGGCCAGCCCCTCGATCCTGAGTCCCTCCTGGATCGCCTCCCGGATGGCGTGGACATCCGAGGGGGGAAGCGATTGGTCCATCAGGCCTTGAAAGGATCTGTAAATGAGGCGAATTCCCGCCCCGAGGATTAGCATCCCGACGAAAAACGCCAGCATCGGGTCAAGCCATTGGAATCCCGTGAACCATTGCAGGCCAAGTCCAACCAAAATCCCAAGACTTGTGAAGACATCGGTCAGCAAATGATGGGCGTCCGCCTCGAGGACGACGGATCCGGCTTTTCTGCCCCTAACCAGAAGTATCCTCGCGACGACCAGATTGATAAGCGATGCGAGAATGCTTAGACCGAGGCCCCAGTCGATTTTTGCCAGTTCGCGCGGATTGAAAAACCGATTGGTTGCGGCGCCGATGGCGCCCATTCCGGCCATCAGGATCAGTCCACCCTCCAATCCACTCGAAAAGAATTCTATCTTTTCGTGGCCATAGGGGTGGTCGCTGTCAATCGGTTGGGAGGCGTACCAGAGGGCGACCCAGGCGACCGATGCCGCAGCGAAATTGACCAGGGATTCGGCCGCGTCGCTCAAAAGTCCCACAGAGCCGGTCAACTGCCAGGCAGCGGTTTTCAGTCCCGCGGTGACGACAGCGGCACCCATGGACAGGAGCGCAAGTTTTCGGAGTGAGGAATTGCCCATGAGGTAAGAATCGGGATATACCCTGTGCTTTCAACCAAAATGGAGCCATCCCACCAAATCTGTCGGATTGGTCAGGCGGCTTTTTTTGTGAATTGCCTTTTTTCGGCCAGGACCTTCGCCCTTTCCAAAAATCGTTTCCCTGCCGCCTCAAGCGATAGGACTTTTTGGATATGGGCCTTTGCCCTTGAGGCCATTTCCCGTGCCTCGATTGGTTTTTGGATGATCGCCTGCATGGCTTTGGCGGCGTGTTCGACGCTCGGATCGGCCCAACGCATCCCCTTTCGGTAGACAAGCCTCGTCTCATCGATGTCAATCATCCCATGAGGTATGAGCATGGCGGTCTGTTCATTCATGAAATCCATGTTTCCCGAGTATCCTGTCGCGATCACGGGTTTGTCCATGAGCATAGCTTCGGCCATGGTGAGTCCAAAACCCTCCGAACGATGAAGCGAGACATAGGCGTCCGCGCAATTCATTAGGGCATAGGCCTCGTTTCGGGTGTATGTCCCATCGAGCAGAATTCCCCCGATCCTGTCGAGTCCCGCCCGCAGTGCGTTTAGGCCGTCAGGGTTGAATGAACCACGGTTGACCTTGATAACCAGCCTTGGGCGGGTCGTTTGGCAGTCTTTGGGGAAAGCGCGCTCGAAAGCCGCGATAACAGCCAGAGGATTTTTGCGCTCGAAAATAGAACACATATCAAACATGAAAAGAAAAAGGAAATCTCCCTCCGGGAGGCCAAAATGTTTTCGCGGCAGGGGTGTGACAGGCTCCAGTTCCACGCCCGGAAGCAAATCGATCACCGGCACATCCAGGGTCTTTCGCATGGCGTCGGCAATGAAACGGGTTGGCGCCCAAAGCTCGGTGAATTCCCGGGCGCGGGGAACCCAGGCGGGTGGGACTTCCTCCAGTTCCCAATACCAAACGGCGACGCGGTCGCGACCAGGCGGCATATCCAAACCGGACCACCAGGAGATTTCTCCGAGGGTTTGATCCGGGGAAAGCACGCAAGCGGTCACAGGATAGGCCTCGGTACCCATGTATTGATCGCGCACCGCCATGTCCGCCTCAACCGAGGCGGGAAAATCCCGAAGGCTTATGCCGCCGCCACCCCTTACAATGGCGCGGCCCATCTGCACCGCCGCCTCGCGAAGACCTGAAGGATAACAAAAGTGGCCAATGATGTTGACTCCCGGCCCATTTCCATCACCCGGCGCATTTCCTTCCAGTTTGCGAACCGCATCGATGGGGCGAACCCGGGCTCCGGGATCAAGATTCCAACGATCGCGAAGCTTTCCAAATCCCAATTCCAATTTGGGAAGCTCGCGTTGCATTTTTGGGCAGCCGCCGGGTTTAAGAGCATCGGGCCAACGCTTCTGCCAATCGCGTGACCTCAGCCAGGAGTCGATGATTCCAAATGCCGGATCCTCCCCGGCCTCGACGAGAAACCAGATCACATCCTCGACCTTTATCCCGTGAACGGGCATCCCGCTGCGGATCAGCCATTCCGCAAAAGCAGCCCAATAAGGAGCGGTAAATGCGTGAGGGATCCTCTCACGCAATCCATTGTGATGATCGTACAATTTACGGGCATGCGCGCCGGGATGGCGATGAAAGGCTTTTCTGATGTTTTCGATGGCATTGGATTCGAGTCCCAGTTCCTTGGCTCCGGGGCCCGCAAGCCATGTCGCAAAAGGCCCTTCCGGGCCGTGTTGGAGCGCCTGGGGAAAAAGGGCTCTCAAATCCGGACGATCGACAAGCAGCGCCAAAATAAGACGCTCCGCCATCACAGGATCGTTGTTTGCGGCAGGAATCAGGATATTTGCAGTTTCCAACGGGGCCTGGCCAAATGCGACCAAAAGCCCATTCAATTCCGACCGGGAATGTGGATTAAGGGCTTTTTCACTTCTCGATTTCCACCAAACCCGAACGCGGCCGTATCGCTCCCTCATGGGGGTGACATAACGGTCCCGGATTTGGAGCATCGACTTGAACATCGGGGAATTTGGCGTGATACCAAGCGCCGTGATGGCCCGGCGTATCTTTTTGTCAAGCTGCAACATTATTCGACTCCGCTTGGCCGCCGGACCTGGCGGGAATTTCACGGGAAAGGGCGGGAATCCCGGGTTTTAGCCAAAGTGTGTTGAACATACTGGTCAGGTAGGGGCTGTGGAAAGGGTCGAATTCCGCCATCTTGCCCCATTTGCGAACAAAATATTCCATCTCGCAATTCATCCTTGCGCGCTTTGGCGGTGTCAGGTCCTGGCCCCTTGTGACGCACTCGTGGTGAATGAGCGATGCCCGGGCCAGGTAAATATTGCGCAATCCGGCCCGGGTCAATTTGAGACAAAAGTCGATGTCGTTGAAAGTCAGGCCAAGGTATTCATCCATCCCGCCCACTTCGAAATAAGCCTTTTTTGTGACCATAAGGCACGCCCCTGTGACAGCGCTCATCTGGCGTGTCACAGCGAGGAAATCACCATAACCCCGAGTATGGGGGTCGGCAAAACGGAGACGATGGCCGACTGAATCTTCCACCCCGAAAACGCATCCTGCGTGCTGGACCCGTCCATCGGGATAAAGAAGGGTTGGACCAACGGCTCCGATGCCTGGTTCCAGGGTTTGTTCCACCATCCGTGAAAGCCAGGAGGGATCCTTGGCGGTGACATCGTTGTTAAGCAAAAGCAAGAGCTCGCCCGTGGAGTTTTTGGCCGCGTGGTTGTTCACTCCGGAGTAGTTGAACGATTCCGTCCATGGGAGAATCCGAACTTTTCCCGTGGCTTCAAGCCGCTTGTAGAGGTCGTGGGTCGCCTGCTCCCGGCTGCCGTTTTCGACGATCAGGATTTCCAGGTCGGGATAGCCGGTCGCGAAAAGGGAATCCGTGCAGTCTTTGAGCATGGTGGGCTGGTCGCGGTTTGGGATCATCACGCTAACCCGTGGCTGGCGGCTTTGGGCGGGGCGCACCTCGCAGGTTCCTTGAAATATTCCGGGAGTAATCACGGTGTCGCGACCAAGTAGGGTCGTCGCTTTTTTGGCGGATTTGACCATGGATTGGGTATCGCCATGGGGGATTCCGCCTGCCCGGTGAAGAAGAACCTGGTGGATGTGTTCGACTTTGTGTCCCGCCGCGATAATTTTCCAAAAAAGATCCTGTTCCGGGTCGGAACCGCATGGATCGGCGCTCCAACCACCGCTCTTGCGGACAAGTTCGGCACGCACCATCCATGCGGAGCCAAGTGCCCGTGTCTCCATGAGAGATTCAGGATCAAAATCGGGTTTGAACCAGGGGTGGATCCGTTTGCCCCGGCGGTGTTCCAGTTCATCCTCGTCGGAGAATAGAATTCCCGCGAGCGGGGATTCGTGTGCCCGGACCGTGTATTGTTCCAGGGCCCTTGAATGAAGGCGGTCACCCGGATGGATCAGACCCAGCCAATGATTCCGCCCATTTTTTTCACCGATGAGTTTCCATGCCTTTCCGCGCCAATCCTCTCCGGCATGCAGGGACAAAACCTGAAATCGTGAATCCCTGGCATGGGCCCCCAGTTCGGCTTTGCGCCCGGCCTCCACAACCACAATCGCGGTCCATTCGGGATTGGTTTGCTCCTCGAGACTTTGAAGGGTTCCGAGCAAATCGCTGGCCGAATGATGATCCCCGGGTTCGCATCGCGAAGGGGCAACAACAAGGGTGAAGTTTCCCGTATGCTCCGGTTTCGCGGACTTGAGCGATGGCGTTTCGACCTCGCGAATCCATGCCTCGTAACCGTGTTTCATGGTCCGCCGGGATAGTTTTTTGTTGCGGTGGACACTGGTGATGCGGTCGTAAAGCCCCGTTAGAATATCCCGTCCCTTGTCGATCATGCGGCGGCGCGCCGTCCCCGCCGGAAAAAGGCCCTCCCGGAGGTTGTAAAGCCTCAAAAAAAGATCCCGATCGGCGCTTGCAATGTGTTCCTCCCAGCGGAGTTGGCAGTTGAGGTGGAGCTGCCCAAGGGTGTCCCTTTGCCAGGCTTTGAAATCGGCGGGGGTCATCGGGACAGATTGCCCCAACTCCCTGGATATGTCCGACCCGGATTGTCTCCAGGCGAGAAGTTCGTCCTTGCTCGCGCTCATGCTGCGTTTCCTGCCAAGAGTTTTTTGTTCGCCGGTCGTGATGTTGTTTTCAGCAACGCCTGATAGGCGCGCAGGGTTTGTTTCGCGCAGGCCTCCCAGGTGTATGGCGCGGCGGTTTCCCGCGAACGCCGTTTGAGCCCCGCCAAATATTCCAGGTCCGTCGCGGCCCGGCACAGGGCCCTCCGCCAATCGGAAACCTCCCCGGAGCGGATCAGGTTGACTCCCGGCCCGGCAATTTCCCCGACCGCCCCCGCGGGAGCCGCAAGCACCGCTCCCCCACAGGAAAGCATCTCGACCACGGGCATGCCAAAACCCTCGTCATGGGATGGGAACGCCAGCGCTTGAGCTCCACCATAAAGGGCGGCCAAATCGCGTTCCGGAACATATCCCAAATGAACGAGACCCTTGTCTTTCAAGCGATCAATCAGCCCGATTTCCTGGCGGTCTTTCCAACCAAAAGCCCCAGCCAGGACAAGCGGGTGCCGATCCCGAATTTCGGCGGGAAGGTCCTCCCAGGCCCGCATCAACAGAGCCAGGTTTTTTCTTGGTTCGATGGTTCCCACATGAAGGAAATATCCGGGTTTGAGTTTCAAACGGGAAAGGCCTTTTGCCAGTTTTTCGGGGGCCAAAGGTGCTAGGTTTGACCTGACCCCGTTGTGGCTTACATGGATCCTTTCCTCGCTGATTCCCAAATGTTGCCACATCTGTGTTTTGACATGTTGGGAAACTGTCAGGAAGTGTGTTTTTGACGGGATCAGCCGGTCGAAAAGCTCCTCGTGCATGCGGACCCGTTCGGCCGGATGCCATTCGGGATGAAGGATCGCCGACAGGTCGTGAATCTGTCTCTTATACACATCTGACGCTGCCGACGATACTCCTTGTG